>NZ_VMLS01000036.1:0-22916 GCF_013276805.1 Streptococcus sp. 1449 | reverse complement strand
GAGCTGAGGGGATTGAACAGGGCATCGAAAAAGGTTTAGAACAAGGACTTGAACGTGGTCGAGCTGAGGGGATTGAACAAGGCATCGAAAAAGGTTTAGAACAAGGACTTGAACGTGGAAAACTTTTTGCCTTTCTGGATATGGTTCGCCAAGGACTTCTGACTTCCGAGGTTGCCAGCCATCAGCTGGGTATGACTGTCGCTGAGTTTGAGTCGCTATTGAAAAAACATTACAAATAAGACCTAAAAAAATACAGAGAAACCAGCAAAGACGAGGTTCGCAAAGCATGGTTGGAGTTTTTTGGGAATAAACCTTTTACCCAGGAACTCGAGCGAGCCATCAGCCAGGCAGACCAACTGCTGGACTACAAGAGCTGGTCCGAGGAGGATAGGGAAATGTTTAGTGAATAACGCAGACGCGAAGAACAAGCCTTGCTAGCGCAGAACTATGCCTTGGAACAAGCTGAAGAAAAAGGGTTGGAACGCGGTCGTGCAGAAGGGATTGAACAGGGTTTAGAGCGTGGTCACATGATTACAGCCTATGAGAATGTGGCTCTCTGGCATGAACACGACATTTCCCACTCATCAGCTGAGCGTATCATCACACCTGATACGACCATCTTGATTGACTACATGCTCAACCGTTTTGGAAATATCGTCAAGAACTTGACGGTCTTACCAGAAAACATGATCCGCAACATGAACGCGACTTTTGGTCTGATCTTTAGCCAACGTGCCATGTTGACCTTGATTGAACAAGGCATGACCCGTGAGCAAGCCTATGACTTGGTACAACCAAAAACAGCCTACTCTTGGGACAAGCAAGTAGACTTCAAACTACTTCTGGAAGCAGATCCAGAGGTGACATCACGTTTGACACAAGAGGAAATCGATGAGATTTTCAACCATCTTTACTATACCAAACGAGTGGAGCCTATCTTTGAACGTCTAGGATTAGAATAATTAGAAAAAATCGAATTTCTATGACTCCATTTACAGGAGTAGCAGAACTTCGATTTTTATGTTATCTCAAAGCCCTTTGCTAAAAAATATAATAGATTGAAACTAGAATAGTACACCTCTGCTTCTAAAACATGGTTAGAAATCGATTTGATTGTCCTGATTGATTTGTCCTATTTCTATTTCATTTTACTATAGAACCGTCCCATAAGGAGGGAGATTGGAAAATCTCCAGACTAGAGAAGTCAGCGACTTTTTTTGAATCTTGTTCCTTAAAGCTAGTCGTCTTTTTCAAATGACCTGAATCTGCTTTAAAGCTGCCCCTACTGAAGGGAGAGCACAATCAAACTGTGCCGCAATTTCCCTGAAAGCAGTCTCGAGATGAGCCTCTACAAAAGCTTTCGACTCCTCTATAAGGAAGCTTTCGATTTTTGATGACTGGCTCTTTCCGCTCTCAGTGTCCTTGTTCACCTCATTTCTTTTCTTAGCTGAAGAGAGTTCTGAGACCAAGATCAAAAACTTTGGCTGCCTCGGCAGGCCTGTGTTCTTTTTTGATGCCATCCAATGCTCCTTGCTTAAAATCAGTAGGCTAGGCCATGGCTTTCTGATAACCTGCTTGTTTAAAACTGAGCAGCTATAGTAAGTGGTCAAGGCTAGTCAAGTAGTCAGGAGAGGTAAGGAGCCGCTATCTTCTGTTCTATGGCAAGCAATCAGAATAGCTAGTGATATCACTGGCAGTTTCTCTTTTTTAGGCTCCTTGCATCTTGTCATCTTCAAATGATGCCAATGAAAAAGGCGCAACCCCTTACATTTTTTCTACTTATTGTGTCGAGGCTAGTGAAAAAGATAGAGTTATTTTGAAAAAATAATATTTATAGAAATTAAGGGTTGAGTGAATCCTAAAAAATCAGAGCATAAGATGCCATGAGAATCAGTAAATCCTTAACAAATTCATAAAATAATAAAAAATATGGATAAAAAAACCGAATAAAATTCACGAAAATCGAAAAAATGTTTTTTTTTTTTAGCAAAATATTAGCAAACAAAAAAGTTGCATATATCTTGGTAATTATGTATCATAGTAACGTAAATCTATGCATAGAGGAAGTATCCTTCTATAAGGAAGGAGGAGCCTCTCTTACGTAGAAAAATATAATCTTAAAGGAGATTTAAGTAATGGACAAGAAAGTATCCATGAGTCGTTCTGAGCGCCTGCGTCGTGAGAAGGTCACGCGTTATTCTATTCGTAAATATAGTTTTGGTGCGGCTAGTGTGGCAGTAGCGGCTCTATTTATGTTTTTGGGGAACGGAGCAGTGTCAGCTGATGAGAATGGCACAGACCCACAAGGCGGAGCCGCTGTGGCAGCTAGCCCTAACAGAGGGGGGGAGGCTGACCCGGGAGGTGGAGCAACGTCTACTGGTGCAGAAAATGGAGGAGCAACAGCTGGGAGTGAGGCCCCTGCAGCTACCACTGATCAGCCTCCAGTGGTAGAGATTCCATATTCTAATACTACTGAAAGAGAAATCTATGTCTATGGTGCAGAAGAAACCTCATTTGAAATCAAAATTAAAGATGATGCAGGTAAGATTAAGGAAGCTAAGCTGCTGAAAGGTGGGAATAATAGTTTCCGACCTGTAAATGGTCAACCTAATAAAATCAATGTGGAGTATGGATATGAAGCAAATGTTTTTACATCTGAAACAGAAGCAACAAACGAACATCCAGCAGTTATTACCTATTCAGGTACTCCAAAGGTCGATGGTTCTTTGACACAACCTAGATTGGAAGCTGCAACTAGAGGTGAAAATCCTAGAGGAATTAATTTAGGTTGGCGTTACGTACGGGTACGTGATACTAACAGTATGGACTTTACGGGTTCTAGCACTGAAAAGAATAATGACCATGCCTTTAATGTTGTGCTGAAACCTCAAAATCAAAAATATGATATGACAACACCAGCAACAGAAGCTGAAAAAATGGCAGTAAGGGATGCCAACAATGTAAGTGAGCAAGAGTTTGAAGCCATAAAGAGAAGGCTCAAACTGGAGTACTCTAAACAAAATAACGACCTGAACCTAACGTCGAAAGGTGGTCAAAACGTAGAAAATAGAGACTCTAAGATTAAAACTATTGAAAAAGAAGCTAATAATATTGTAGTAACCTATAAAGACGGATCTGTAGATAAAAAACCATTAACAGAGTTTGCGCGTACAAATGCTGCTCCGACAGTTGAGATTCCATACTCAAATGAAGCTAATAAACAAATCTATGTTTATACAGGTGAAAACACTGATCTAACTTTCAAAGGTACAGATGAAAACGAAGTTAAAAATCTTTACTTACGTGGACCTGGAGATATTACATCGAATAACGCGAATAAATATGGATTTACAACAGGTAAAGTTGAGAATGGTGCGGTAACTGGCGAAGGATCAATCTCTGACGATAAGAGAACAGCTACTATCAAGATGACTGGTAAAACTAATCTAGCAGCTGGTAAACAGTGGACAAGTTTCGTCGTTTCTAAAGATAATGACGGTAAACTTTCAAACACTGATTACAGAGCGCTAGATAAAGATCCTAATGCGAGACAAAAACCAGGATATGTTCGATTCGTAGTTAAAAATCAAACATCTAAATACGATATAGCAACTCCAACTGAAAAAGTTGCTGTAGCAGACCCAGCTAACGTAACAGAAGATGACTTAGCTAAAATCAAAGAAAAACTACAACTTGAATACAATAAGAATAATGATGATGCGAATATCTCAAAAGATTCTCCAGTTACAGATAAAGATTCTAAAATCAAGTCATTAACAAAAGATGCTAATGGAAATCTTGTTGTAACCTATACAGATGGATCTACAGATAAAAGACCATTATCAGAATTTGTAACTCTTGATAAACAACCTGCGATTGATGCAGTGAACAAGGCTGCAGAAGATAAGATTGCAGAAATTAATGCTATTACAGATCCTAATACTACTGATGATGAAAAACAAGCCGCTATCGCTAAGGTAAATGCAGATAAGGAAAAAGCATTAGCAGCAATTAATGATCCTAGCCTAACAACAAAAGCTGCCTTGGATCAAGCTCAAACTGAAGGGACAACCGCCATTGCAGCAGACAATCCAGTAGTAGCTAAAAAAGCTGAAGCCAAAGCGGCAATTGAAGCAGCTCGTAAGGCTAAAGAAGATGCTATTAATGCAGACAGAAATCTATCAGAAGCTGAAAAAACAGCCGCTATTGCTAAAGCCAATGAAGCAGCCCAGGCAGCAACTGAGAAAATCGATGCAGCGACGACAGATGCAGCTGTAGATGAAGCGCAAACAGAAGCCACTACAGCCATTTCTAAAGTAAACCCAATCGCTAAAGAGAATGCTAAGGCAGCAATTGCCAATGCCTTAACAGCTAAAAATGATGAGATTGATAAGCGCACAGACCTAAGTCAAGCAGAAAAAGACGCAGCTAAAGCAGAAGCCAAAAAATTAGCTGATGCAGAATTAGCTAAAATCAACGCTCAACCTGATAATGAAGATACAGAAGATGCAGCTCGAGCAACCCAAAAACTTGTGGACGCTGCAGAAGATAAAGGTGTAGCGGATGTTACCTCTGTAACTCCAGTAGCCAAAGCAGCTGCTAAACAAGCAGTGGCAGATGAATTAGCTGCTAAGAATAAGGAAATCGATGACCGCCAAGATCTAACAGCTGAAGAAAAAGATGCAGCTAAGAAAGAAGCTCAAGCGAAAGCAGCTGAAGCGAACAAGGCCATCGATGCTCAACCAGATGTAGCCGCAACACCAGAAGAAGCCAAAGCAGCTCAAGATAAAGTAGAAGCCGCTAAGACACAAGGTGTAGAAGCGATTAAAGCTGTGAATCCAGAAACAACTGCTAAAGCAGCCGCTGACAAAGCCATTGATGACGCTCTTGCTGCTAAGAACAAGGCCATTGATGAGCGTACAGACTTGACAGATGCAGAGAAGAAAGCTGCTAAAGACAAGGCTAAGGCAGAAGCAGACAAGGCTAAGGCAGCAGTAGCAGCCGCAACAAGTGATGCAGAAGTAGCCAAAGCCAAAGAAGCAGGTGAGTCTGCAGTTGGTGCTGTGAATCCAGTAGCCAAAGATGCAGCTAAGAAAGCAGTGGCAGATGAATTAGCTAAGAAAGAAGCAGAAATTGATGCCCGCCAAGATCTAACAGCTGAAGAAAAAGATGCAGCTAAGAAAGAAGCTCAAGCGAAAGCAGCTGAAGCGAACAAGGCCATCGATGCTCAACCAGATGTAGCCGCAACACCAGAGGAATCAAGGAAGGTTCAAGGAGCAGTAGATAGTGCTAAGGAACACGGTGTAGCAGCGATTAAAGCTGTGAATCCAGAAACAACAACTAAAGCTGCAGCCAAGAAAGCTATTGATGATAAGCTAGCTGAACAACTAAAAGCCATTGAAAACACACCAGATGCTACGGATGAAGAAAAAGCTGAAGCTGCTGAAAAAGCGACAGCCTTAGCCAAAGAAGCTAAGCAAGCAATTGATATTGCTACAACAGATTCAGAGGTTAAGAAACTTCAAGATGATGCAAATGCTGAAATAGGGAAAGTTTTACCTGTTGTAGAAGATAAACCAAATGCTCGTAAAGCCATTGATGAGCAAACAAAAGCGAAGAAAGAAGAGATTGACGCGCGTACTGACTTATCTCCTAAAGCGAAAGAGAATCTTAAAGATAAAGCAGATCAAATAGCAGCCGAAGCTAAGAAATTAGTAGATGCTGCGAATAAAGAAGCAGATGTTAATAAGATTCAAGACGCAGATAAATCGGCAATTAGAGCAGTTGGGGATATTAACAGACCAATTGATAAAGTGCTAGTTAATGATCCAGCCAACCTAAAAGCTGAGGAAAAAGCTAAAATCTTAGAAGAAGTGAAGAAAGTGAACCCAACAGCCAAAGAGGTTAAATATAACGACGCTGGAAATATTGAAGTTACTACAGCAAATGGTGATAAGGGAATCATTAATCCAACTGATCTGGTGAAAACGTTGGAGAATCTAGATAATGGTAAAGGTGGAAACGATATTAACAAACCACTTGATAAAGTTATCATCAAGGATAAATCGATGTTGACAGAGTCAGAAAAAGCTCAAATTATTGCTGCTGTTAAGTCTGTAAATCCAAATTCTATTGTGCTACTCGATGCAGACGGAACTATTTCAGTGTCTACACCAGAAGGTCAGACTGCAACGATTCCATCAACTGAGTTAGTGAGAACTAAGGAAGATACAGCTAAATCTGACGCAGGAAATGGTGAAATTGTTAAACCAGCAGATAAAGTGGTTGGTGAACCGACTGATTCAGCTGCACAAGCCAAAGTAGAAGAAAAATTAAGAAAACTCAATCCTGAGGCTAAATCTGTTAAATTTGATGATAAAGGTAACGCTACTGTTACTTTAAATGATGGAACTGTGGCAACAATTCCATGGAAAGATTTATTCAAATCACCGGAAGATGCAACTAAACCAAACGCAGGCAACGACATCGTTAAGCCGGCGGATAAGACGGTTGTAGCGAACTCAGACAAGTTGACAGTTGCAGAGAAGAAAGCTATTGAAGAGAAGGTTAAAGCAGTTAACCCAGGAGCGACTGTAGTAGTGGACGATAAAGGAAATGCCACAGTCACAACACCAGAAGGTAAAACAGCCGTTATTCCAGCAACAGACTTGACGAAGTCAGCAGCAGATGCAGCTAAACCAAATGCGGGCAATGATGTCAATACACCAGCAGCTAAAACTGTAGCAGCGAACCTAGACAAGTTGACAGACGCTGAGAAGAAAGCTATTGAAGAGAAGGTTAAAGCAGTCAACCCAGGCTCAACTGTAGTAGTAGACGATAAGGGTAATGCTACAGTTACAACACCAGAAGGTAAGACAGCGGTCATTCCAGCCACTGATTTAGTGAAAACACAAGATGATATTACTAAAGAAAATGCAGGCAATGATGTCAATACACCAGCAGCTAAAACTGTAGTAGCAGATCCAGATGCCTTAACTCCAGAAGAGAAGAAAGCTATCGAAGAGAAGGTTAAAGCAGTCAACCCAGGTTCAACTGTAGTAGTAGACGACAAAGGTAATGCAACAGTAACTAAAGCTGATGGTACAGTTCTGAATATTCCAGCTTTAGACCTAGTAATCCCAGCTGGAAACCTAGCTGACGAAGCTAAGACTGCTAAAGTGAAAACACCAGCATTCCGTACATTAGTTGGAAACAAAGATAACTTAACGGAAGATGAAAAAGCAGCAGTTAAGAAAGCAATTGAAGCCGTCAATTCAGGAGCGACTGTAGTAGTAGACGATAAAGGTAACGCCACAGTAACACTAGATGGAAATACAGTATCGATTGCAAAAGACCAATTAGTGAAAACAGAAAGTGATGTAACAGCTAAGAATAGCGGAGATAACATCAACCTTGACTTTGAAAAAGAAACAGTAGCAGACTTTACTAACTTAACAGATTCAGAAAAAGAAGCTGCAAAAGCTAAGATTAAAGCAGCAAATGCTGATGTAGTAGATGTTCTCTTTGACAAGGCAGGAAATGCAACTGTTGTAACTAAAGATGGCAAAGTTTTAGCAATTACCGCTGAAGCTATCTTTAAACAAGCTCCTTCAGCTCAAAATAACGGAGCTACTAACACTGAAGCAAAAGTGGATAAAGCTAAGTTAGCAGGCGCTATTCGTCAGTTAGATGGACTAATCATCCAAGAATCAGCTAAGCTTGATGCAGAAACTGCAAAAGAAGCGACTGACTTATTGGCAGACGCTAAGAAAGTATTTGCCAATGCAGATGCAACTCAGGCAGATGTGGCTGCAACGGTTAAACGTATCGAAGACTTCCTGGCGAAAGTTTCTCCAGCAACTAATCATGCAAGTCCAGCTAATGACCAAGCTGCTCAAACACCAGCTGTAGTTCCAGCTCAAGCAGCAAATGCCAACCAAGCAGCAACAAACGTGCGTACAGTCGCTAAAGAGTTGCCAAATACAGGTACAGCAGATTCTACTGTAGCTATGGTAGCAGCTGCCGCAAGTGCCTTACTTGGTCTTGGTCTTGCAGGTCGTCGTCGTAAAGAAGACGAAGAAGCTTAATTGGTAGATTATTTGATAATTATCAGATGATAAGTCCGATTTTCAAAGCTTAACAAGTACCTCTCATAAGAAAATCTCCTAGCAGGAAAGCCTGCTAGGAGATTTTTGCATTTCAGGAAGTGGACGGCTGACTTGGTAACCAGCTGAGGGTGAAAGTTAGCTGATCAGCTTTTAGGAGGTCTTGGTGTTGAATAGTTGATACTAGGTTTTTGTCCAGTCGGCATTCTTTGACAAAGTTGAAGTGGCTGTGGTTTTGCTCCGTATGAATATCCAGCCATTTACCTTCTTTAGCTAGGTAGACTCGTAGATGGTCAAAGAGAGGGATTCCGAGATCATAGCTTGATTTTCCTGGACAGGTAGGATAAAATCCGAGAGCTGACCAGATGTACCAAGCAGAGAGACTGCCATTGTCTTCATCGCCAGGATAGGCTTGCCAACTTGGGTGAAAGGCTTTCTGACGGAGCGTCTTGATAAGAAGGGCAGTGTAGTCAGGGTAATTGCTGTAGCGGAAGAGATAAGGAATGTGGAAGCTCGGTTGGTTGGAAATAGCGACTTGTCCAAAAGGAGCAGTAGCCATCTCGCTCATTTCGTGAATCTCGTAACCATAGCCAGTCGTCTCAAAGAGGGGAGCATCTTGACAGGTTTTCAAAAGATAGTTGCTGAAGGCTTCTTTTCCACCCATAAGTTGGATTAAATCTGGGATGTCGTGGAGGACGCCTAAAGTTGCTTGGATGGCTGAACATTCGGCATAATCACGTCCCCAACTATAGGGAGAGAAGTCAGGGCGGAAGTTGCCTTGATTGTCTCGCGCTCGCATGTATCCTGTTTCAGCATCAAATAGATGGCGGTAATTTTGTGAAGCAGTCCTATAGGTTTCAGCAATTTCAACTTTCCCTAGTTTTTTGGCACAGCTGGCGATACAAAAGTCACTATAGGCATAGTCTAGGGTATGACTGACGCTTTCGTGGTGGTCGGTAGAGAGGTAGCCCAGTTCTTGGTATTGGGCTAGTCCGTGACGGCCATTGATACCGAGAGGGTCGGACTTGTTGGCTGTTTCAAGCATGGCTTGGAGGAGTTCTTCTTCTAGGTCGGGGGCCATGTCCTTGCAGGCGCTATCTGCGATAATGCCGTCTAAAAGGGTACCGGGCATCATGCCACGTTCATCTGGAGACAACCATTTTGGAAGGAAACCAGTATCGCGGTAGCTATTGAGAAATCCTTCTAAAAAGAGACGATAATGCTCTGGTATGACAAGGGCAAAGAGGGGGAAGGTGGTGCGGAAGGTATCCCAGAAACCATTGTTGCTGAAGAGAACCCCGGGCTTGACAGTGCCAGTAGCCAGATCCATGTGGATGGCTTGCCCTGATTCATCAATCTCATAAAAAGTTTGAGGAAATAGGAAGAGTCTGTAAAGGCAGTGGTCAAAGAAGGTTCTATCAGCCTCTCCTGTCTCTATAACGTCAAAACGATGGAGGAGATTTTCCCAATCCGCTTGAGCAGTGGATTTACAGTTATCAAAATCTTTTTGAGGTAGATTAAGCAGAGCCTGAGAGTGAGAGATGAAAGAAGTCGCTAGCTGAATTTCAGCATGACTATCTGCCAGGTCGATTCGCCAGTCTCCCCCTTCTTGGCTAACAGCAAGAATATCCGTATTCATTTGCAGGGCAGTGAATAGTTTTAGTGGATTTTTGTTGGTTTCAGTTTTACCTTCTTGTCGTAGGGCAAGAGTTCGCTTATCTACTTGCTCCACGGTCAGTTCATCTGCTGCGTGAAGATAGAGGGAGAGGGCTTTGCCTTGCTTTTGCTCCAAACGAATAGAAGCACCGTAGCAAGTCGGTGTGAGCTGGGTTTCAATCTGATAGCGCAGGGAGAAAATCTTCAGATAATGAGGTTTGAAAGAGGCCTTATCTATGTCATAAGAAGACTGGCGATGGAAGAGGCTGTCTCCACCCAGTTGGCCTGTGACAGGTGTCAGAAGGAGCCAAGAGTAGTCCCCAATCCAAGGGCTGGGCTGGTGAGTTAATCGAATTCCCTGAAAGATAGGCAGATGCGGATCGAAAAACCAAGATCCATCCTGGTCACTGGTCTGGGGCACAAAGTAATTCATCCCAAAAGGCACGCCTGTGTATGGCAGGGTATTTCCCCGAGAGAAGGCATGCTTGCTGGCAGTACCAAAGCGGGTATCGATGCTTTCAAGTAGTGGTTTCATAGTCTTTCCTTTAGCTGTTTTTCTACATTATATCAGAAAAATGGCGCCTTTAGAAAAGGAGTTTTAAAGATAACTATTTTGTAGAAAAATGACTATCATTTGTGTATGTATTTTCTGTCCCAAAAGCTATATACTGAAAATGAAACTTGTTTGAAAGAGGATACTGCACGATGATTTATTCAAAAGAAATTGTTAGAGAGTGGCTAGATGAAGTAGCAGAGCGGGCTAAGGACCATCCAGAGTGGGTGGATGTTTTCGAGCGTTGCTACACAGACACCTTGGACAATACGGTTGAAATCCTAGAAGATGGTTCAACCTTTGTCTTGACTGGGGATATTCCTGCTATGTGGCTTCGAGATTCGACAGCCCAACTCAGACCCTACCTGCATGTGGCTAAAAGAGATTCGCTCCTGCGTCAGACCATTGCAGGTTTGGTCAAACGTCAGATGACCTTGGTACTCAAGGATCCTTATGCCAATTCCTTCAACATTGAGGAAAACTGGAAGGGGCACCATGAGACTGACCACACAGACCTTAATGGCTGGATTTGGGAACGCAAGTACGAGGTGGACTCGCTTTGCTATCCTTTGCAGTTGGCTTATCTTCTCTGGAAAGAGACTGGCGAGACTAGTCAGTTTGATGAAACTTTTGTCGCAGCGACTAAGGAAATTCTCCATCTGTGGACGGTGGAACAAGACCACAAGAACTCTCCTTATCGTTTTGTTCGTGATACCGATCGTAAGGAAGACACCTTGGTAAATGATGGCTTTGGACCTGATTTTGCAGTGACAGGCATGACTTGGTCAGCCTTTCGTCCGAGTGATGATTGCTGCCAGTATAGTTACTTGATTCCGTCCAATATGTTTGCAGTTGTTGTTTTAGGGTATGTGCAAGAAATCTTTGCAGCATTAAACCTAGCTGATAGCCAGAGTGTTATCACAGACGCTAAGCGTCTTCAGGCTGAAATCCAAGAAGGAATTGAAAACTACGCCTACACAAGCAACAGCAAGGGCGAAAAGATTTATGCCTTTGAAGTGGATGGTCTAGGAAATGCCAGCATCATGGATGATCCAAACGTACCAAGTTTGTTGGCTGCGCCTTATCTGGGCTACTGCGATATTGACGACGAAGTCTATCAAGCCACTCGTCGTACCATTCTGAGCCCTGAAAATCCCTACTTCTACCAAGGAGAATACGCTAGCGGTCTTGGAAGTTCTCATACCTTCTATCGCTATATCTGGCCAATCGCTCTGTCTATCCAAGGCTTGACAACAAGAGATAAGGCAGAGAAGAAATTCTTGCTGGATCAGCTGGTTGCTTGCGATGGTGGTACAGGTGTTATGCACGAAAGCTTCCACGTGGATGACCCAACTCTCTACTCTCGTGAATGGTTCTCTTGGGCCAACATGATGTTCTGTGAGTTGGTCTTGGATTACTTGGATATCCGCTAAGGAGCGCGCTTTAGCGCAACTGATTCTTGGAAAGAATCACAAATTTACATTTAAAACGTTAACAATAAAAATTTAAATTTAGAATGAGGTTTTACTTCATGGAAAATGTTGTCGTACATATTATCTCACATAGTCACTGGGACCGTGAGTGGTACTTGCCTTTTGAAAGCCACCGTATGCAGTTGGTGGAATTGTTTGACAATCTTTTTGATCTTTTTGAAAATGATCCTGAATTCAAGAGTTTCCACTTGGATGGACAAACCATTGTCCTTGATGACTACTTGGAGATTCGTCCTGAAAATCGCGACAAAGTTCAACGCTACATTGACGAAGGAAAATTGAAGATTGGTCCATTTTACATCTTGCAGGATGATTATTTGATTTCAAGTGAAGCCAATGTCCGTAATACTCTTATCGGTCAGCAGGAGGCTGCAAAATGGGGCAAATCAACCCAGATTGGTTACTTCCCAGATACCTTTGGAAATATGGGACAAGCGCCTCAAATTCTTCAAAAATCAGGCATTCATGTGGCAGCTTTTGGTCGTGGTGTGAAGCCGATTGGATTTGACAACCAAGTCCTCGAAGATGAGCAGTTTACTTCTCAGTTTTCAGAAATGTACTGGCAGGGTGCAGATGGTAGTCGTGTCCTCGGGATTCTCTTTGCCAACTGGTACAGTAACGGGAATGAAATCCCAGTTGATAAAGATGAGGCCTTGACCTTCTGGGAACAAAAATTGTCAGATGTGCGTGCCTACGCTTCGACCAACCAGTGGTTGATGATGAACGGATGTGACCACCAGCCTGTACAGAAAAATCTGAGCGAAGCCATTCGTGTGGCAAATGAACTCTTCCCAGATGTAACCTTTGTTCATAGTTCTTTTGATGAATATGTCCAAGCCGTGGAAAGTGCCCTACCAGAGCAATTATCAACGGTTACAGGTGAGTTGACCAGTCAGGAAACAGATGGTTGGTACACACTTGCCAACACTTCTTCATCTCGTATTTATCTCAAACAAGCCTTCCAAGAAAATAGCAACCTCCTAGAGCAAGTTGTAGAACCCTTGACGATTATCACTGGGGGTCACAACCACAAGGACCAGTTGACCTATGCTTGGAAAACTCTTTTGCAGAATGCGCCGCATGATAGCATCTGTGGCTGTAGCGTGGACGAAGTTCACCGTGAGATGGAAACGCGTTTTGCCAAGGTCAACCAAGTAGGAAACTTTGTTAAAAGCAATCTTCTTAATGAGTGGAAGGGTAAAATTGCTACGTCTAAGGCTCAAAGTGAATATCTCTTTACTGTCATTAACACAGGCTTGCATGATAAGGTTGATACTGTCAGCACAGTGATTGATGTTGCGACTTGTGATTTCAAGGAATTGCACCCAACAGAAGGTTACAAGAAGATGGCTACCTTAACCTTGCCAAGTTATCGTGTGGAGGACTTGGATGGGCGTCCTGTAGAGGCTAAAATCGAAGACCTCGGAGCTAATTTTGAGTACGATTTACCAAAAGATAAGTTCCGCCAAGCTCGTATTGCTCGACAAGTGCGCGTGACCATTCCAGTTCACCTAGCGCCGCTTTCTTGGACAACTTTCCAATTGCTGGAAGGAGAGCAAGAACACCGCGACGGTATTTACCAAAACGGAGTGATTGATACGCCATTTGTAACAGTGAGTGTGGATGACAATATCACAGTTTATGACAAGACAACTCACGAAGCCTATGAAGACTTTATCCGCTTCGAAGACCGTGGTGACATTGGAAATGAGTATATCTATTTCCAACCAAAAGGAACAGAGCCAATCTTTTCAGAGCTTAAGGGCTACGAGGTCTTGGAAAACACAGCTCGTTATGCTAAGATTTTGCTCAAACATGAATTGACCGTGCCTGTCAGTGCTGATGAAAAGCTAGAAGAAGAGCAAAAAGGCATCATCGAGTTTATGAAGCGTGAGGCTGGACGGTCAGAAGAATTGACAAGCATTCCTCTGGAAACTGAGTTGACTGTCTTCGTTGACAATCCACAAATTCGTTGCAAGACTCGCTTTACCAACACTGCCAAAGACCACCGTATCCGTCTCTTGGTCAAGACTCATAACACGCGTCCAAGCAATGATTCTGAAAGCATCTATGAGGTGGTGAAACGACCAAACAAACCAGCTGCTTCATGGGAAAATCCTGAAAATCCTCAACACCAACAAGCCTTTGTTAGTCTGTATGACGATGAAAAAGGGGTGACTGTATCTAACAAGGGATTGAATGAATATGAAATCCTTGGAGACGACACCATTGCCGTGACTATTTTGCGTGCATCAGGTGAGCTAGGTGACTGGGGTTACTTCCCAACACCAGAAGCTCAGTGTTTGCGTGAGTTTGAAGTCGAGTTTGCGCTTGAATGCCACCAAGCCCAAGAACGCTTCTCAGCCTATCGTCGTTCCAAAGCCTTGCAGACACCGTTTACCAGCCTTCAGCTTGCTAAACAAGAAGGAAGCGTGGCTGCGACTGGTAGTCTCTTGAGCCATTCTGTTCTCAGCATACCGCAAATCTGTCCAACAGCCTTTAAGGTAGCTGAAAATGAAGAAGGCTATGTCCTTCGCTACTACAATATGTGTAGTGAAAATGTGCATGTACCAGAAAGTCAACATCTCTTCCTTGACCTACTTGAACGACCATACCCAGTTCATAGAGGCTTCATTTCACCACAAGAAATTCGTACAGAATTGATTAAAAAAGAAGAAATTTAATTTCAAAAAGTAAACATAAAAAGAAAGGAGGGGCGAAAAGGTAAGAACTAACTGCTGATTCGCCCCTTTTTATGGTAAAAACAATGACTATTGCAACGATTGATATCGGAGGGACTGGGATTAAGTTTGCCAGTCTGACTCCTGATGGGAAAATATTGGATAAGATAAGCATTCCAACGCCTGAAAGTTTGGAGGATTTACTAGCTTGGCTAGACCAGCGCTTGTCAGAGCAGGATTATAGCGGGATTGCTATGAGCGTTCCGGGCGCGGTCAATCAAGAGACAGGTGTGATTGATGGCTTCAGTGCCGTCCCTTATATCCACGGCTTTTCGTGGTATGAGGCGCTTGCTCATCATCAACTACCTGTCCATCTGGAAAATGATGCCAACTGCGTTGGACTCAGTGAATTGCTGGCTCATCCAGAACTTGAAAATGCAGCCTGTGTCGTGATTGGGACAGGGATTGGCGGAGCCATGATGATCAATGGTAGACTTCATCGAGGTCGCCACGGTCTGGGTGGAGAATTTGGCTACATGACAACCCTTGCCCCTGCTGAAAAGCTCAACAACTGGTCGCAACTAGCGTCAACTGGGAATATGGTACGATACGTGATTGAAAAATCTGGTCAGACTGATTGGGACGGTCGCAAGATTTACCAAGAGGCCGCAGCAGGAAATACCCTTTGCCAAGAAGCAATTGAGCGCATGAATCGTAATCTGGCTCAAGGCTTGCTCAATATCCAATATCTGATCGATCCAGATGTCATTAGTCTGGGAGGCTTTATCAGTCAAAATCCAGATTTTATTCAAGGTGTCAAGAAGGCTGTAGATGACTTTGTTGATACTTACGAAGAATACACGGTCGCACCTCTTATCCAAGCCTGCACCTATCATGCAGATGCCAATCTCTATGGTGCCCTTGTCAACTGGCTACAGGAGGAAAATCAATGGTAAGATTTACAGGACTTAGTTCCAAACAAGAGAAAGCATTAGAGTTGCTTAAAAAGCACATTCTGCTACCAGATGTAGAGGTAGCAGTCGCTCAGTCTGACCAAGTCTCTATCTCTATCAAGGGTGAGGGTGGCCACTATCAATTGACCTACCGCAAACCTCACCAACTTTATCGTGCCTTGTCCTTGTTGGTAACAGCTCTAGCAGAAGGTGATAAAGTAGGGATTGAGGAGCAGGCGGCTTATGAAGAGTTGGCCTACATGGCAGACTGTTCTCGAAATGCGGTGCTAAATGTGACTTCTGCCAAACAGATGATTGAGGTCTTGGCTCTCATGGGCTACTCAACCTTTGAACTCTACATGGAAGACACCTACCAGATTGAGGGACAGCCTTATTTTGGTTATTTCCGTGGGGCTTATTCGGCTGAGGAGTTGCAGGAAATAGAAGCCTACGCCCAGCAGTTTGATATGACCTTTGTGCCTTGTATCCAGACCTTGGCCCATTTGTCGGCCTTTGTTAAATGGGGTGTCAAGGAAGTGCAGGAACTCCGTGATGTGGAGGACATTCTTCTTATCGGCGAAGAAAAGGTTTATGACCTGATTGATGGTATGTTTGCTACTCTGTCTAAACTGCAAACCCGCAAGGTCAATATCGGGATGGACGAAGCCCACTTGGTTGGCTTGGGACGTTATTTGATATTGAACGGTGTTGTGGATCGTAGTCTCCTAATGTGTCAACACTTGGAGCGCGTGCTGGATATTGCTGATAAATATGGTTTCCACTGCCAGATGTGGAGCGATATGTTCTTTAAACTTATGTCAGCAGATGGCGAGTACGACCGTGATGTGGAAATTCCAGAAGACACTCGTGTCTACCTAGACCGTCTCAAAGACCGTGTGACCTTGGTTTACTGGGACTATTATCAGGATAGCGAGGAAAAATACAATCGCAACTTCCGCAATCATCATAAGATTAGTCATGACCTTGCCTTTGCAGGTGGAGCTTGGAAGTGGATTGGTTTTACGCCTCACAACCATTTCAGCCGTCTAGTGGCTATTGAGGCAAGTAAAGCCTGTCGTGCCAATGACATCAAAGAAGTCATCGTGACTGGTTGGGGAGACAATGGTGGGGAAACAGCCCAGTTTTCTATCCTACCAAGTCTGCAAATCTGGGCAGAACTCAGCTATCGCAATGACCTAGACCGACTGTCTGCTCATTTCCAGACCAATACAGGTTTATCGGTTGAAGATTTTATGCAGATTGACCTTGCCAACCTCTTGCCAGACTTGCCGGACAATCTCAGTGGCATCAATCCCAACCGCTATGTCTTTTATCAGGATGTTCTCTGTCCTATCCTGGATCAGCACATGACACCTGAACAGGACAAACCGCACTTCGCTCAGGCTGCTGAGATGCTTGCTGAAATCAAAGAAAAAGCAGGAAATTATGCTTACCTCTTTGAAACTCAGGCCCAGTTGAATGCTATTTTAAGTAGCAAAGTGGATGTGGGACGGCGCATTCGTCAAGCCTATCAAGCGAATGATAAGGAAAGTCTGCAAGAAATCGCAAGACAAGAATTACCAGAACTCAGAAGCCAAATTGAACACTTCCATGCCCTCTTTAGCCACCAATGGCTGAAAGAAAACAAGGTCTTTGGCTTGGATACAGTTGACATCCGCATGGGCGGACTCTTGCAACGCATCAAGCGAGCAGAAAGCCGTATCGAAGCTTATCTGGCTGGTCAGTTTGACCGCATCGATGAGCTGGAAGTAGGAATCTTGCCATTTAACGACTTCTACGCAGACAAGGGCTTCGCAGCCACAACAGCCAACCAATGGCATACCATTGCGACAGCTTCAACCATTTATACGACATAAAAAACAAGAACACCTTGCCTGGCGCAGGGTGTTTCGCGTGAAACAGAAGAATTATCTAGTTTCAAATGCCACAGTTAGACAAACTTATGCTAAAATAGCAGAAAGGGAATGTTTCCTAAGAGCAATTCTATCGATTAGCAATTGGAGGTATTGTGGTACACTTAAAATTAGTAAAACAAGTGTTTTTTTGTGATGGTTTCAGATAAGAGAGTTTTTTAATACTCAATGAAAATCAAAGAGCAAACTAGGAAGCTAGCTGTAGGTTGCTCAAAACACTGTTTTGAGGTTTCAGATGGAAGCTGAGGAGGTTTGAAGAGATTTTCGAAGAGTATAAATTTGTTGAGCGTGTAGCTAATACGTATCAAGTCTGGTAGATTGAGAAAACTTGACAAAAAATTAGATAGTGCTAGAATAACATTAACGAAAGACATTTGAGGGCAGAAAGGTTCCTGCCACACCTTGCAAAAGGGTATCTGAGATGCTGGGTACACCGACCAGCCAAAGGGTCCGTTATTTCAAAGGAGGGGCTTAAATGCTCCTTTTTTATTTAAAAATTTCAAAATAGATTACACTCACCGCAGGCTTAGGCTTGCGTTTTTTTTGTTTGACAAAATTAAAAAAATGTGTAAGAATAAGTAGAATTGAAAACAGGAAAACTCACCTCTTTTCGATTCGTCTAGCCTTTTCGTGAGGCAATGAGGGGGCGGAGAGACGCGCTCGTCAACAGAAGTATCTCATTGGAAATGTTGCTCACTTTTTAGTGAGCTTTTTATCTAGGGAATAGAAATGAAAAGCAAAAAGTTAAAATTAGGTCAAATTGATTTAAAAATGTGCAAGGATTACGACCTTATTCAAGCGATGGACTATGACTTTAAGACGAAGGAAGTAATGAATAAAGGAAGGGGATTTGCGGTAACTGTTGTCAAAATACAGGGGCTAACTTTCTTGATTCCATTTAGAAGTTACATTCCTAAAAAGTATCAGTTGAAGTATAAGCTTCGAAATTCGGCAAAAGAAGGATATGTTGAAGGATTAGATATTGGTAAAACCTTGATTTTAGAAGATGAAAGTTATTTGCTAAATACTACTTTTCGCCTTCGGAAAGTCGAAGATTATTATAAAGTAATGGACAATGATAGAGCTATAATTAATAAGTTGGTAAAAGCTATTATAGACTATAACCGTGCTTTAGAAATGAACGATAGAAACAAACTTGAAGATCCTAAACGCTTTAAATTCTCAACATTCCAGAATTATTCTACTAGATTAAGAGTCATAACAGAAAAAGACTATTTAGAATAGATAATGTTTCCGCAGGCTTAGGCTTGTGTTTTTTTTATAGTAGATTGAAATAAGATTTGAACAAATTGATTAGGAAAGTCAAATTAATTTCTAGCAATGTTTTAGTAGTCGCAGTGTACTGTTCTAGTTCCAATTCACTCTATTCTTCAAAAAATCCCGATTTTATGGGGTTTTAATTCTGATAAAATCCGATAATTTCGGCATGATAAGGTGAGGTAGTTATTGTCTTAATGCTCAGTTACGTTCTGGAAATCGCTAGAATGTTTTCAAAAAATCCCGTAATAGTTGAATTATCTAAGCTTTAACAGTATAATCAAGTTAGTAGCTTCATCAGGAAGTTCTATGCTACAATATAGTGGGTGGCACGGCACCATCAATAAAAGAAAAGATTCTATCTGCTGGTTTTTCTTATGAGAAATATAAACCTGGTATTCATAAACAGAGACATCCGAACGACTTGGGTAATGGTATTTACTTTTTTCTACCTTTTGACAAAGATACTGGTAAAACGATTGCTTCTGCTTATGTAGCAAATTATAAGTCATTTGAACTAAGCAAACCCGAGGTTAGGCCTGAGTTAATTCATGTTAAAATCACCCTAAAATCTATAGAAAAGATTTTTATTTTAGATAACCCAAAAAACCAAAGCTTATTAGAGGAATATCGACAAGCGGCATCTATTCAAATTGAACGTGAGATTACAGATATTGCAGATAGCGGAGCCAAAAATAGAGCTACTCTTCTTAACCAAAATCAAGGATTAATTATTGAACTGTTGCTTGATTTAGCGTCTCAGCATGGGAAGAATTATGAAGCAGTGCAGTCCAAAACATATACTGCTATTCCATCTTTACCAGTAATTGACGGAAAGAATGGAGAGGAAATTTGTATCCGTGATTTAAATTGTATTACAAACATTTTATAAATAAGGAGGCTTTTATGAGTTTATTGTCAAACTTTTTAGGAACTGAAGAATTTTCTTTGATGGATTCTCCAATGTTCCAAGAATTAGTTGAAAATATTAAGGCCAACAAAATTTATTCAGTAAACAATGAATTTGATTATGATTTGAATATATCAGGAAGTCTTAAAAAATATAAAGATGAAATCCATTTTACTCCTCAATTAAATAATCAAAAAGAGTTTTATGATTTGAATTCTATAACTAAAGTAAATGCAATGCCTAAATATAATATAAAAAACAAGAAGTCATGTTTTTCATATTTACCAATAGATTCTGAAAACTTAATTACAACAAAAGAAAATAGTGAGGTGGCAGCTTAATGTCCTCTTTACAATTTAAAGATTATTTTTTAAATGAAGTATCCTATCGAAGAAATCCTAGTTTTGACCAAACAAATAGTACTATTAATTTACATCCTGAATTGTCTGCACAGATTTTAATAAGAAAATCTGAAAACCTTGCTTATGTTAACTTGATAACAAAGCAAGGAAATATAGATTCAGATGATTCTGCTTTTGAGCTTATTGTAGATATTGTTGGAGAATTTTCATTTATATATGACGAGACAGAATTTGATATTGATTTTGAAACTTTTCTTAAAGAGAATGGTTTAGCAATTCTTTGGTCCTATATTCGGCCTATCGTATCTGATATGATTACTCGGCGGAATGAGTTCCCCAACTTCATATTGCCTGTCGTTAACATTAAAAAATGCTTGAAGACAAAGATTCTATCAAGTTAACATACGAATAAAAACAGTGTATGTATTTTTCAAAGTTCCAATGAAATGCTTTCACATTTAAAAGGTATTCGGAGAACTATAAATCAAAATTGTGATAAAAATAAATAGGACCAAAGAGTTTTGTATGATAGTAGTGCAATTTGAAACTCTAGCTGTTTCTCGAGCTTATCGTTCTTGAACTATAAAATATTTCTAAAAAACTGATAGAATCATATATTTTAATAATATACGAAGAATAACGCTGATTTTTCAAGCGTTTTTTCTTTTAAAACAGCTAGCAGGTGGTGAAGTGAAAAGCTTGACGATCAAGTCAAACAATGTTGGTTTCAGCTTGCCGTATATATGTTGAGGCTGGGTAAAAAACAAATTTCAGGAGAAAATGAAGTCAATATTTCCACGATAAGATATATGATATCAAGCTTAGTTCATAATGTTTGATTTATAAAAAGAAAGAGAGTATAATGAGTTAAACCTACCTAAAGTATGCTCAAATATTTTAGGGGGGGCTTTTTATTTGCCCTTCCATTATATATTAAACGATAATTATCGGAAAAGGAGCAAAATGATATATGTTTTATAAAGGTAATGAAGATAGAGAAAAACAATTACGTTTTTCGATTCGTAAGGTTAGTTTTGGAGCTGCTAGTGTTGCAGTAGCAGCCTTGTTCATGTTTCCAGGAAATGGGACAGTGTCTGCCACAGAGCAAGGTGTAACCCCAACTAATGAGGGAAGACAAGGCTCACCACTGAAAGAGCCAGATGTCCAGAATGGAACCTACGGGGCGACTCCAGTAGTCAGTCAGTTGGATGGAAATTCTGGTAGCAGTGAGGCTTCCGCTCCAAAAAATCAAGAAGGAACAAGTACTCCAACATCTACTGATGCAAGCGCACCATCAGTCGAATCACCTACTGTTTCAGCAACAGAAGAAAAGTCAGCAGAGAAAAATACTGAGGTGCCATCTACAGAAGCAAATAGCGTAGAAAACAAAGAACAAACAAGAGTAAAAACTGAAGAGAAAGCTGCTACTCCAGTAACAGAAAGCCACAAACCGAAATTACGTAAAAAACGTGATATAAGTGCCACTCCAGATGCAGATGTTGCAACGGATGATCCATCAGCAAATCAGACTTACACAGCACCAAGCGCTGATGCTAGTGTGAATCAGCTTGCTAAAGCTTTACAGGATTTGCCTGATAAGGTAGAAAATAACGACAAGCTTTCTAAGAATATGGAGAATCTTGGAGCATCTAAAAACGTTTCTGCTGGACAAGTATTAGAGATAGATGAGTTTGGTGGCTGGAAAGCTGTAGGTGAGAATGGTAAGTTCGTTATTGCGAGAAAAACAGCTGATGGAGTTTTCCCATTAGAGACAATCAACTCTACCTTAGATGATACTGTTTGGTTAACAGAGCAAGCTTTTGATAGAACTAGTGACTACACATTATTATTATCGAAAAGTAGAACTAGGGCGAATATGACTGATGTAGTAGCTGATGGAAGTACCTATAGAGAACGGGGTGAAGGTACTGGAATTACTAAGAATGTAGTAAATTTCCAAGGGATTGAGAAAGTATTCAAAGCTTATTCTACAGAGCTTGGCACTAATGTTGTAGTGAAATTTAAAACAGGTTATGCTGGAGATTCTGAAGGTAAGAAGGCGAATTATAAGGTAGAAGTTTTCAGCATAGCTGGAACTACTGAAACTAAAGTGTATGAGACTACTTTTGATCCACAAAAAAATTCCAAGGATAACGATAAGGTAGTAACCAAGGCGAGTGATGGAACTAATAACTCTAGAATTAGAATTTCAACTACGTCGAATAGTTTCGTGCGAGGACAAACTAAGACTCGTCAAGGTTTTATAGGCAAGGAAGCAGCTGAGAAGAAAATTGCTGAACCAGGAAATGTTCCGAATGGTACTCCAGGAACATTTACAAGTAGAAATATTGAGTTGCCAAAAGGTGTTGAAAAATATAAAGTAAGAATTAGCCTAGCAAATCAAAATGAAACAGGGATGAGTTATCAGGCTTGGGATCTCAAGTATTCTTTACCTATTACAGGAGTAGATTTCACTATCACACAAGACACGAATAAAGTAGCTAAAAGCTTATTACAACGTGTTTATGATAAATTGAAAGAAACAGAAGAGGCTGATACCAAAGGTAAGACAGAAACAACTATCAATGCTTATAAAGCTCAGTTAGAAAAAGTAAAAAACTTATTAGAAGGTAATTTGAAAGCCACTCAAGATTATAAAAAGCTTGTAACTGATGTATTAATGGAAAAAGCAGCTCTAAGAACTGATAAGTCTGGTTTAACTACTTCCAAGCAGACTATAACAGATTTGATAGATGAAACACCTGAACCAACAAGTGGGAAAACACCAAGTTCTGTAAGGGCGTATACAGCTGCAAAAGAAGAAGCGAAAAAAGCCCAAGTAGCAGCCCAGTCAGTGTTAGATAAAGATAACCCTTCGTCTGATGAAGTGGAATTAGCAATTTCCAAGTTAAATGAGAAAATAGCGGAACTAAAATTAGCACGATCTGAACTAGTCACAGCAGCGACTGATGATCAAAAAGATGAGTTATC
>NZ_VMLS01000035.1:0-30490 GCF_013276805.1 Streptococcus sp. 1449 | reverse complement strand
ATCTATCACCAAACCAAGAGCCAACTTTTTCAAAAGCTGAGTTCACTTTACCCCTACCGGACTTGAATTTATCACCTAACCAAGTGTTTGCTTCGGCAAGCGCATCTTTAGATTCGTTCCAACGGTCACCAAACCAAGAGCCCAACTTGCTAAATGTATTGCTTATTGCATCCCATCCTTGCTGGAACTTCTCGCCAAACCATTGACCTATTGGCTCAAAGATTTCTTGTAGCTTCGTCCATAGACCGCTGAAAAATTCGCCAATCGCTTGACAAATACCACTGATAAAATCACATAGTCCTTGCCATGCTGTTTTAGCAAACTCAACAACAGTGTCCCAATTTTGGTAGAGCAAGACACCAATAGCAATTAAGGCTGCGATTGCTGCAATAACTAAGGTTATTGGACTTGTCAAAACTGCTAACGCTGCATTAAAAGCCCATGTTGCAGCTGTAGCGACTCCTGCTGCCACAGAATGTGCAAATTCCGCCGCGGTTGCTAATCCCATTTTCGCTGTATGAGCAGTCCATGCTAGAGCTGATTTACCAAGTTCTAAAGCAGTTTTCCCTAGCTGTGCAATTGTTTTACCTGAATTGACAACAAAATCTTTTGCGTACAACGCATTCAAATAGATGGTTTCTCCGAAGCTGACCAATTTATCAAATGTCAAAGCTTTCAAAGCTAGTCCAAGATTTTTAATTCCGCTAACAATAAAGGAAACCTTGCCACTTAATAATTCGAATGCCCCTGCAAGTCCTCCAGCTTGTTCAGCCCAAGACAAGAACTTAATCCCCTGCCATGCAGTTGCAAGCGTACCAATCACATTAGCAATTACAGAGATAATCTCTTTATTTTCTTTACACCAGTCAGAAAAAGCAGTAAAACCATCAGCAACTAGCTTGATTGTATCAGCTAGTAACTTCAATGCTTCTAGTATGATACCGCCTAATAAATCAGCGACGGTTTCAATACTTATGCCGAATGTGTTAGACAAGAACTCTGCAAAAGGCTTCCAACTTCCTTCCCAAAGTATTTGAATAATATCAATTAGTCCGTTAAAAGCATTAGCAATAGAGTCAATAGCAGGGGCTACATGTTCATCATAAACACGACTTAAGCCATCGCCAAACTTATCAACAACACTCTCAATAGTTTCAAATATCGGAGCTACAATGTCCAAAAGACTTTGAAGCATTGATGAAATTTTAGGAGCGCTTGTCACAACGACTTTTTCAAAACCTTTAAACAAACTTCCTGCTAGTTTGCTACCGACTTCAACAATGGTAGATGTCAAGCTTAATAGAGTTGACACAATAGCGCTACCGATACGAACCGCACCGGTTGAGGTAATGACGTCGTAGAAAGCACTAGAAAAGGCCTGAGCGATGTTTCCTACAGCCTCTGCAATGTTACCAATATTATCAAACAAAGCGACTAGCGCCCTGGTAATGCGTTCTTTTTGCCTTCCAAGACCATTTGCAATACTTTCGGCAAGGAAAACACCGATACCTAGACCGATAGTAGCTATTGAGCCTGTCACTTGCCCTAAAGCATAAGCGATTTTCTCAGCCATTCGGTTAAAGGCATTCACAACTCTTTGATCAGTAGCGATTTCTCCCATTGTCTTAGCTATTTGGTCTAAGGCGGTCTTAATGCGTTCAATACCTTCTGGTCTAAATGCTGCATCAAAACCTTTCTTGAAGAGGTCAAACAACCCTTTGAGCTTATCTCCAAGTCCATCAAAAATGCTCTTGAACTGGTTGTCCATGTCGGTCAACTCGACTTCTGGCAAGATGTCTTTGAAAGGTTCGCCACCGCCTCCCTTTCCTTTACCACCTTTGCCACCGCCAGACCCGCCTGCATCATCGTCTTTTGGTTTTTGTAAGATGTTAATCTCATCAAATCCCAAAAGACCTAGCAACTCTTTAGCGGCCTTCTTAGCGTTTTTGGCTGAGTCTCCAAGATTATCAGCAAGTCCTCCTGCTGAATCTCCAGCGTCGTCTACTGCATCAGCAAGATCTCCTGCACCTCCTGCAGCATCCTTCATGGCGTTACCCATGTCTCCAACTGCTCCACCAACACCATCTTTCACTGTTGCTTTCTTGTTGAACATCAAAGCGATAAACTCAGCGAGTTTAGCAGTAACATTCTTTAAGACCATAGCAAAAGAGTTCAAGACAGGCATAATGGCATTGATAATCGGTAACATAGCATTACCCAGATTCAATGCACTATCTTTCATCAGCGACTTAAACAAGCTGATACGCCCATTTACAGAATTGGATAAGGTATCACCATATTTGGCTGTAGCCTGTTCTAGGATAGCCATTAGGCGGATTTGTTGCTGGGTTTGGTAGTCTAATTGTTGCCAACTTTGCCCGTTTGCGAACTTCTTAAAGGCTTCAGTAGACTCAATCATAGCCACATTAACGTTGATTCCTAGGTCTTCTCAATAATGTTATCGCATGGCTTTTTATCCATACTTCTTACAATTTCTTGTAAGTTCGGCATATATTTTCACCTACAACCGAATTGTCTAGGTGCTCACCACTCGTGGGGATATTTTATTCTATACTTTTTGACAAAACAAAAAGCACAGGTTCAATCCCTATGCTCTACGGTGACCAAGCCTTTTTAATTGCTTAGTTTACCTCGGTATCGTCATGTTTTAATTACTTAAAATTTAGAGTTTTACCGATTTTGGTAAGTTCTTAATCCGCCTATTTCTAAGCGGTGCGACAAAAGTCTATCGCTTCCGTATTCCCTAGCAAACCTGAGCGAATCCGCTCCATAACGTCTGTAATCGTGCGCCCAGAACCTTCAGCAACAACTGCCGACGTCTGCAACATCTTAGCAGTATAAGCGCTTAGCTTGTTGGTGTCTTTGATAAATCCAGAAAATAAGTTTGAGTAGACTGCACCATAGTTAGTAGCCTCGCCCACACCCATATTCATGGCATTAGCGTTATCGTTAACCCATTTTAAGAAAGATTGCGAACTCTCACCCATCTGGCGCTTAATTTGGTTCATAGCCGCTGATACTTCAAGAGCTGTCTGCGTTGAATACATCCCAACATCAAGCAATTTCTTACCAAGGATTGCAAAACCAGCAAACTTAGCCAGCTTGCCAAACGCGCTACCGATTGAGCTCGACTGTTCACGAATTTTGGCAGTGGCATTCTTCACTTGGTCAGATGTTCCTTTGACCTGATTCTCGACTTCTTTCATCTTCTTCCTGAAAGGCGCTATCTCAGCGTCAATCATGACCTTCAATTCGTCAAGAGTTGCCATTCATTTCCTCCTTCCTTTTTCGATTATGTCTATCTGCAAAATCACGCATCCGTTCCTTATGCAACAAAAGCGCTTGTCTCTGTCGTTCCTGTTCTACTGCTTGTTGTTCTTCTACAAACAACTCAGGCGCATATTCCCAGAACTCAAAAACCTTGGCATCTTTGGATAACAATAAAGAAACGTGATTGGAAATCATCTGCGAAAGTCTGTACGAGTCAATAATCTTCTCTTTACGCTCTTGGATTTTGACACGGTTGTAGCTTTCAATCATTTCCCTGATTTCAAGCACCGTTAAATCCCAAAAATCAAGAGGCTTACCCCCGATGTCCAAAAACATAGGATAAAGCCTCTCAATAATCTGCGTTACCGTTAAGATTACTCGACTACTGTCATTTTCTTCTTGGAAGTTTTCTTGCCCTTGCTTCCTCGTGGAGTAAAACCCGACACTTCAAAGAGTGGCATTAAAACCTCTGTCATGAAGGTTGTTTGGTCTCCACCATTATCCACGTATTCATCGTATAGATCGTAGACATCCTCAAGAGAATACCCATTCTCATACTTTTGCAAAGCTCCATGAATCAAGAGCAATACAACTTTTAAAGGAGGCAAAGGAAACTCTTCGCCAGCTTCAGGCATGAAGATTTTCAGTAAGTTCATACCGATTTTTTCTTCAACTTTTGCTGCTTGATGAGATGAAAGTCGTAGTTTTAACTCTTTCTCATCGCTAATCTTCCAAATTGAGTAAGGTAACGCCATTTAATTAACCTCCAAGACCGTCTGTAAATTCCAATTCTGACTGCAATGCAATCTTAAGTGTGAACTCGATAACGGCATTGACACCGCCACCGCCCAGTTTAACAGATACTTGGCCTTCAAAATTGACCTTAGTACCGTCTGGATAAGCTTGTTCAAAGTAGAGTTTCTTCTTGTCGTCTGCTGCCTTACGCAATACACGGTAAGGAGCAGTTTCGCTTGAATTGTTATAAGAGAACTTGTACTCCAATTCCCCTGCATCACCAATACCAAATTCGTACTTCTTAACTTTATCTTCAAGAGTAGTGTTCTCTACTTTTTCAGGTTCGATACCAAACTCTGGTACTTCTTTCAATCCAACAAGCTTAGTATAGCTACCTTTGGTTTCGCTATAAGAAAGCGTAATTCCGTTTGCTAACATGTTTAATTCTCCATTCTAAATTGAAAAACAAGCTCTGAGTGTAAGTCAACAACCCCTTCAAAACGCATGACCTTATGTCTCAAATGGGACGGGTCTGGCACGTCTTGGCAGTCGGTTCTTCGTAAACCTAAAGACTCAAAAATCTGATTGATTTTAACAGCTAACTCACTAGTGCTTGTATCATCAAAGATATCCACCTTGTAGCGGATAGAGGATTTTTGTTCCTGGTCATCAAACCAATCACCCGGCTTGTTTTGTTCTTCCAAAAAAATAACGACTGGAAAAGTCTCCCAATCGCTAGGATACGTATCAGTCACATTATCTGCAACCTTTTGCAATTCTTTATAAATAACAGGCTTGATATTAATCATTTTATTTGTTCTCTTATCTTTCTACGGACATAATCCGAAATATTCTTAGACACACGCTCTTGATTGTCTCTCAAAGCTGGATAAAGATAAGGCTGAGCAGGTTGACCATACATCTTGTAGAACTCCCCAATCTTTTGAAAGTGGTAAGGCCCTACATTGATTTGGTCTTCATGCACATACCACGGACTAGAGCGATAAGTCACGCTGACTTCTGGAGAGATACCAGAATGGCTAGCCTGACCCTTGGGTCCTGTTCCAAACTCAACATAAGGAGCATAGTGTAGATTTGTGTAAACCTCACCTATAGCCTTATCTCCGTCCATTTTAACCCTAGTCTTGATACTGTTTCTAAGTTCTCCATTGTTGCCTGGTGCTAGTCTTTTAGCATCGGCTTGGACAACCTTTATAGCAGCATTGTGTACCGCACGTAAAACGATATCCTCGCCAGCTTTTTTACTAGCTAATCGTCTACATTTAGCTATGAGCCTATCTGCCCCTCGTAGCTCTGACACGCTCTAACTCCAAAACTTGATGATATGTGTAGACCTTTTTAGAGATAACCCTGTGAGTCACTTCCGTCGGGCTATCGATACACACACCATCTTTCACTTTGATAGTAGCTGACTTGTTGGCATTTGCGTTCAAAATGTCGTTGACACGCTCACCATACAATTCAGATTGTAGTTTACTACCAGCTGGCCACAATTCAAGGCGGACTGTCTCAGCTTCCTTGGCATACCCTTCTTTTGCGACACCTTCCTCTGTGACAGTCTTTTCAAACCGTCGCATTGGATAAGGTTTCAGTCTACTCTGCTTCAAAAACATGGCCTGCCACCCTTGCTAATCTGTGCATGCGTATACGCTGTAAAAGACCCGTAGACAGGCCGTTTTCTCCGTAGACTACTGCTATACCACCCTCGGTTCTGGAATGCTCTCCTTCCGCTCCTGAGCGATTGTGGAGCTCGATAGCGACCTCAGGTATTAAGAGGCTTAAAGCAGGTGTCAAAGATGTGCGGTTAGTCTCTGATAAGATAAGATTTGTAGCCCTCGTTTGGAGCAACATGAGAAGCTGAGTATCTTCTTCGCCTGTCATTTTCTTCAGCAACTCTATAGACATATCAATCCTCTTCTAAAAACTCAGGCTCAGGGAGAATTTCCTCAAGAACGTCTGAGATAGCGACACCATTGCTGGCGAAATTATCTGCCAGCTCGGCATAGCGCTCCTCAGTAATCTCAAGTTCCTCTCCTGCCAGTCGTTTCACATTTAATTCCCAGTCATAGAAATCTTGTTTGATTTTAAATTTCACTTTTTAAATCCTCCAACACCTCTACAATTTCAGCTTTTGATAACTTATAGGCACCAGTTATGCCAGCTTCTTTAGCTAGATTCTTCAACTCTTCTAAAGTCTTATTTTCTAAATCAGAATACTGGCCAGCTTGCTCCTCTTGGATATAATGACGTCGTAGCAATAAGCTCATATCATCACCTCTTACTCACCGAATTTTACAACTCGTGTAGGGTCGTATAGGTAAACACCATAGTGTTTGTCACCAGTGATAACCGTTGTCTTTTTAAGGATGTCACGGTCTGTTTCGATAGCCACATCACGTTTTAGCATGATAACAAACGCACCATATTTATTGGCATCATCTGTCTGAGTCTGGCTAGGAGACACTTTGACAAGGAAACCTTTACCTTCTTCAACTTTTTTAGAGCGGACGATTTGCACACCAGCAACTTCACCAAAGGTCCCAGAAACAACCATATTTGCTCCAAGCTCTGAACCTTTAGTCCATTCTTTTGCTACGTCGGTTTTTAGCTTAGTAGCATCTTTAGGGTTGATGATAGCAACATACTGTGCATCTTCTTCATCCTCAAAAATATCAAGAGCCTTATCAATTGCCTCAAGAGTTGTTGGAGTTTCTGCAACGTGCTGTGTTGCAGTCTTAGCCACCGCTACCAAATCATCATCAATCTTGTTAGCAATAGCCAAACCAAGCTGGTAAGTGGCTTGACCTAGCGGGTCACCAAGACCTGACAAAAGAGCTTCATCGGTAATTTCATAACCTTTAGCAGCCTTTTTGATGGTCATAGTAGTCTTTTTAGTAGTCAATTTGTCTGGAGAAATAGCTTGACCTTCTCCAACCTCAGTCGCATCTCCTGCGTACTCCCATGCTGGAACTGTTAGAGTGTTCCCTGGTTGTCCTTGGAGTGCTGTTTCCACATAAGCAAGTGGAGTAAATTTAATCAATTTAGGTAGTTTAGCGGAAACCATGTCCGCCATCACTTCTGGGTTAACCATAGTGGCTAGTTTAGTTTGTCCTGCTGTCATTTATTTTAACCTTTCAATTTCTTATAGAGTTCTGGGTTCTTTTGATAGAGTTCATTTCGACTCTGATAACCCATGCGAGCAAATTCTTCTTTTGTGATACCGTCACTATCGACTGGTGCTTGCTTCATTGGAGCTCCGCCTTTTAGCTTTTCTTGTACGCCTTTTTGCACGGCTTGTTCCCATGATTTCTGTAATACAGCGACAGACTGCGATACCGTCTCTGCGCTTGTCAAATCAACTACATTCACTAACTCAACAGGTAAGTCACGTTCACTTAGCATTGCTTTAGCCTCTGCGGTCAATTCCTTACGAGCAATAGCCTTTTCACGGTCAGCTAGTTCTTGCTCACGCTGATCCAACTGATATTTCTGTTTTTCATCAGCGTTCATCTTAGCAAGCTTCTTAGCTTCGTTTTCCTTGGCTTCTTGCTCTGACTTCCACTTGGCAAACTTCTTATCGATGATAGCATCGACATCTGCGTCCGTGTACTTCTTCTCGTCTTGCGGTTGTTGTGCAGGTTCTGCAGGTACCTTTTGTTCTTCAACCGTTTCGACTGTTTGTGTTTCTTCGTTCATTGCGAACCTCCTATTTTTAAAGTCGTCCCCGACTGTAATTTCCATAGCTTTTAGTGTCTTCAATGCTTGGACAATATTAAAACCGTACGGGATTCCATACGGTTAGGGCATAAGAAAACCGCCTAGATTTCGATGCGGTTTATAGTGGTTTATTGCAACAAAAAAGCGCCTAGATTACTATCTAAGCGCAAGATAGGCAGGACTGTCGGGGCTCCTGCATTTCTCGACCCACTATAAGTGGCGCGTTGGTGACAGATTCTCAACCTCTATCTTTACCAAAAGTATAGCACTATTTTTCCTTTTTGTAAAGCGTCAACATATTTTTTCCATTCTTTTTAACTTGACGAATCCCCACCTTGTTAAAGTGAATGACTAGCATTTCATCTCGTGGCACCATCACCGCTTCCATAATGACCTTATCTTTGTTAGGTATTTTTACATATGAAATAATTGATTTTTCAACCCTCTCTGAATTATCTAGAATCAAATAAGGTTTTTGAACTGCCTCTTTTATTAACATAAACTCATCTAAGGAATACTGTTGTCCATGTCTCACTAATGAAGTAGCTAAACTGCTAACATCTATATAAGCAGAACTTACTCCTATCAATTTGGTTATATCACTCGAAAAATTACCTAATTCATATTCAGATTTTAGTAAGCCTACGAGTTGTTCTTTCGATAATCCACCCTTCCCAATTTCATCCCATGCGTTACTAACATCAGAAAACAATTTTTGGGTATTATATCTTGAAACGGTTTGGTCACTTTTCTTGTAATCTTGTATTTCATTTTTTACATCTTTCGCAACATACTTGCTATACCACTCTTTATAAGTCATATCAGCAGGTACTAGCTCGGTCTTACCTGTCTCTGGATTCCTTGCTCTGCGCTTCAAGTTGCTGTAGTCTGCGTCCTCATCGTATCCGACAGTAGTAGACCTACACCAAGGGTGCATAGGCGGACAATTGACACCAGGGACAGCCTTATCCCTATCATAGACCTTATTATCGTGCTCTTGGCAGATATGTGATGTACGCTTGTCTAAGACGGCTACAAAGATATACTTCTCTATGTCTGCTTCTTCATAGCTGAGTAGTTCCATTTGGTTATGAAAAAAGGCTGATTCTGTCCGAACCAAACGCCTTGCATCGTTCTGCCCCACATTGAACCGCTCAGCAATTGCTTGTGCCGTTTCTCGTGTTCCTCTTCCTGTCATGAGGCTCATGAGTAGTTCATCTTTTATGCTAGAAGTAAGCTTCCCCGTATTCTTCCAGATGTTTGTTGAGTAGGTACTTCCATCTCCTACCCAACTAAAAGACTGTAGATGTTTAATCTCGCTCTCAGGAAGCCCAGAAAAGCCATATGCCAGCCCTGTCTGCTGTTGCAGGTCAAAGGTAGCCTTGTAGTAACTATCCTTCATCAGGTCGCTATAGAAGGCGTCTGAGCCTGTCTTCTCTGAATGATAGATAGATTCACGCATACGATCTAAATCATCACTCAAACGCTCTAGGCGCTTCATACGAAAAGAATAAGCTGGGCTGTCTAAGTCAGCTAGTAATCTTTGGATGTTCGGGTCATTCGGTCTTGCTTCAAGTACTTTACGAAGTTCATTCAGATTTTTCTTGTCTTTCATGTTCTTCAAGACTTGTCTAGCATCTACCTGACTTAGACCATAATCACGTTGGAACTTATCAAAAATCTTATTGACTTCCTTATCCAAGTAAGTCTTGGCTTCCTGATAGACCTTATCGAACTGGTCTGCCTGCTTTTCGGCCTTGTCCATCTGCTGGTAAATCAGATTGGCTTTCCTCTTCGCCCAATACTCCTGATTCTTCATCCTCTACCTCGTCTTCGGGTTTCGTGTTGTCTTTGTTGAACATCGGCATGTCTTCCATGTTCTTCTTTTTTTCTTCTTCCAAGGCTTCCAGTTCAGCGTCAGGGTCTTCCACAAACGGCAAGAGAGAAATAAGCTGCCTATTGGTCACTTTACCTTCCAAATTGTTCACAATCTGAGAGATTTCCAGCAAGTTTTTAGGCAAACCACGGCTGAATTGTGGAACGATTGAATGAGACTCTAGTGCAATCTGTTTCATACCCAAGTAATGAGCAAAAATCGCAATACGCTGACGCAATCCTCGCTTATAGTTCGCTTCCTTGGTCTTAGTAATCATCTCAAGGCCCATCAGCTTAAATTCCATAGCTCAATTTTGTTACCGTAGAGGCTCTTTATCCTCTACTTCTTACGGTTTCCCGTAAGTTCAGACTATCTCTTCACCCTTATCAGGGTGTCGGATTTCGTGGATATTTCTGCATATAAAAAAAACGATACTATGTACCGTTTCTCACTTAGCTTACTCTATCTAGTCGTTAAACCTTACTGATATTTCTACCAGCAGTGGTAATTGATTAGCTTCAGTAATATGTCACAAATCTCCCTTTTTCATCTCGAACAATTGTCTTACCAGACATGTCCACACCTTTTGAAAATTGTCTTAAATCGTATTTTTTATAATTCAATAAGATATCATCTATTGTTTCATCATTAACGATTATATCATCTCGTTTTATGGAACGATAATATCTGTAGACAAGAGTTGAAAAAGAAATGTTGTTTTCTTCAGATAATTTTTTTAGATAGTCTCTCAAGATATATCCCTTATACTTAACGTTATCAGAACGATTACGTTTATTTGTATGTTCAGGAACCCACCTACAATTACTTGGTGAGTAGTCTTTGTCATTATCTATCCTATCTAATTGCAAACCAAATTCTACTCCGTTTTGCATTGCCCAACTTCTGAACTTAGCTACATCACTAAATTCATCAGAAACACCTATTCCACGTTTCCCATACCATTTATAAGCCCAATGTTTTTCATCATAACACCTTGCTAACATAGAGTAATAAACTTGATTTAGATGTTTGTGCATTTTATCTTTTATCATTCATCTTCTCCTAGATTATTATACTCTTATTATACCATAACAGAATATAAATATCTAGGTTATTACTGTTTTGCGCCTTCCAATTTTAACCCGATTTATTACCTCAAAGTTACCTTTGAGGAGGGCAACTATTTCACCCCCGAAGTATTCCCTGCGAAATTCTCATCAGTCAAATTAGGCACATGGCTAAATGTGTAGATGTCCTCTTTAAGAGCTGTACGCAAGATTTCAGTAGCACTTTCGTCCAGCGTATTCTTCAAGAACTCAGCCCTTGCACTATCGCCCGGCAATTCCAAAAGACCTTCTTCAGAAAGAATCTTCATTGCTACCTTAGCGTCTTCTGGAGTGTCTGCTAACTGCGTGCCATACAAGACAAGTATAGACTCTACAGCCTGTTCCTTATCATTGACACGATTCCCCATCAAGGAATTATAAGCGTCTATCAAGCTAATTTGTTGCTCATAGTCACCAATTGCAAAGTGATTGTTGCGATATTCGATAATTGGGATTTGCCCAAGGTTGTGAGGGGTTACCTGCTCATTCTGAGTTGTTCCTGAATCTGTACTTCTCAGCACCATGTGATAGTGCAGATTTTCGGTAAAAACCTCAGCCTGGTACTTGGTAGTGTCTTTCGTATCGTCTTTTACTTCATAGTAATAGACCGCAAACAAAGGCTTCCGCTCAATACTATCATCGTAGACCATGAAAGTATTCTCCGGATCAATACTAGTTGAATCCAACTCAGCCATACCCTCTTTAGCATAGATGTACTCGTAAGCACGACCATAGATAGCCATGTTCAAAGCATTCTGAGCATCTACTTGGTCAATTTCAGCACCATCAAAGGCTGTAAGTAGTTCATCGATATCACCGTCAGCAGTATTGTTATACTTGATAGGATTGCCCATAAAATAGCCCGTAGCCGTGTCTGCGATATCCTTGGCATGATTGGCTACCGTCTTGTAATTAGGTGCGTTCACGTTGCGTCTCGTGTGTTCTAAGATAGCATGCTCACCCAAATAGTAGCTTTTAAGCTTCTTCAAATGTGAGCTTTCAGTGTTATGCATCGTTATCAATTTGTAAATCAGGTCTTTCTTCAAAGAACCCTCATCATATCCATCCCGTGGATAGGTTAAATATTGGTACATGTCTTTCCTCTCTATAGACCATAATCAGAACGTCTGCGGACGGTTGCTTTTGGTTGCGAATGTTGCGAGTAAATCGCATAACGCACCGCATCTAGTACGTCGTCATTCTCTTTCACTGGTTCGCCTGTCTTTTCGTTCCAGATGTATTGGTAGACTTCATCTTTGAACTTGCTGACCTTGTTTGATACAACAAAAAAACGCCCAGCTTTCATCAGCTTGGCTACTTCTTCAATACCAGACAATACCGCTTTATTAGCGTTGAATGTTCTTAATTGCTCTCTTTGAAATCTTGCAACGTGTTCAGGTCGTGCGCTATCTGCCCAGAAAGTAATGTTTCCGTATCGTTCCTTGATATTCTTAGCAAGATCTACCCAAAAATCTATCTCTCTGTACTGGTGTGCATGTTCCTCTAGCAGATAAACCGAACCGTCAGGCGTTTCTCCAATAACAACAATAGAGCCAAAGTGTTCATACCCCCAGTCAACACCAGCATAGACTTTAGTGATATCTTCTGGTACGTTATCTACAACCATATTCTCGCTAAAATCACGATAGACGACGCCCTCACCAGTCACCCACAGACCAAGAATATCTCGGTCATAAAATACACCAGCTGGTGTCGCATTCTTGATATTCTCTCGGTATCTGTCAGACATGAATGTATTATCATCTAACTTAAAATGAAAGTCGATGATCATATCGTCGCCAGAGTTGATATAATCCCGTCTGAGCCAGTGTGTCGGGATGTCTGGGTTGCTATCCCAAACAATCCTAGCACCCTCTCCTGAGCAACGTGAGATGATTTCCTTGAATACTTGTTCGTTAGCAAGAGATGCCTCGTTTACATAAGCTCCAAAAGCAGTAAAACCACGGGCGCGTTTTAAACCAGATATAGAACCGGTGTAGACTTGAACTACCTTGACACCGCAAAGGGTAAAAGCTCCGTGCTTATCGTATTTAGGTTCAATATCAAACATGTTATACAGCTCCTGAATGATATTGTTTTGTATCGATGTTGAAGATGTTCCAGCTAAGATATACATCGGCTCATCTATGTTTAATCTATCCGCTGTTTCTCTCACTCGTGCAATCTCATTCATGAAGACCATGTTGTTTAGAACAGTTTTACCTGAACGTTTTGCACCATGGAGACCACAGATAAAAAAATCATCATTCAATACTCGTGTAAGCACTTCTTCTTGTCGCTTTGTAAATTTATTTGTCATCAAAAGCACCTCTCAAAGCCTTGGCGAAGTCTATCAATTTATCGTCTTGTTCATTATCCACACCGATTTGTGATTTAAGTTTTTCGATTTCAAGTTCTAGTTTCTCAGCTTGTTTAGCAGTCGGATAACGCTTCAATATCTCAGCTATCGCTTTAATAACTGTGTTATTATCTGCCTTTTTCGTAACTCTATCCACCTCACCAGTGACAGGGTTCATCATCAAAACTTCCTCAAGTCGCTGGCCTCTTGCAATGTCTGAGAGAATCGAAAGAGCCTCTTTAGCACTCAAAATATTTTCATCGTGCATCTTTTCAGTTTCGGTTTGTATAAACGTTTTAACGCTTGCATTTTCTAGCAATTTACTAGCGGTTGTTTTAGCATACGCTTCACTATAACCTGCGAATATTGCGGATTGATAGACATTACCAGTCCTCAAATACTCGCTCGCAAACATCTTTTGTCTTTGATTTAACCCAATGTCCATCACCACCTTTCGAATAATCAAAAAAAGCCACACGATGTGCGACCTTCTTGCAAGACGACTACAACCTTGCGTGCGTATTAAATTTTGACTTCTTTTTTATTTTTTGTAGTCTTTACAACCTCTGAGGGAATCAAACCCTCTAGCTTATAACTTATCCGGAGTATAATTAGCTACGCAATCATGCAAGGTCTAGTCGCTCCGCAACCATTTGTAAGTTAATGAGTGATATATGAATGCTAAGCCTACTGCCTACCCCATTCTGGGACACAAACACTCAAATGACAGCAGCTGGAATCGAACCAACTGGTCTAGCAGTAAAACGCACGTTTGGTAAAAGTTTCAAGGAGACCCAAACAACCTGCTAACCTGTCCTTACTGTCTAAGAGACCGAAGCCTCGGAAAAATATAATAAAGTATAAAGGAGACGTCAATTGACCTATCACTTGACAATACTATTTTACCATGTAAAATAAGCCATTTCCTAGCAATTTACTTGCAAATATCTCCCAAAAATTTACGAAAGACAATCAGCTTACCTTTTCGATAGGCTTCCGCAAATTCCAAAGCACCTCTGCTAAGCATGCGGTAGAACTCACTTTCAGAATAGCCTAAGTCCATATAGATAGCCTTGTCTGATAATTGGATTTTCATATCCATGTACTTCTTTGCGATAACCTGCCGAACGTATGGATCCATGATGCAATTCACTGCTCTTTCAATCTCCAAAACCTCTGCCTCTGCATCCACATGTTCGATAACCATATTCTCAGTAGCTGTGTTCTTACCAGTAAATGTCTTTGGTTCAAATGAGTAGGTCGTTGTAATTTTAGGCAAATACTCAGCGCCTGCCATTCGGACATACGAGCGATAACTCTCTAGAACGTCATATACATTTTTTTTGGTAAATTGCACGTCAACGCTTTTTAATAACCTCACAACATCGCTCCTTTATGATATAATATTTTTAGCGAACATATCACAAAGAAGTCAGCTGTGCTGGCTTTTTTCTTGCCTTGCTCCCTTTTTAGGTGTATACTGTATGTATACAAAATAAAGGAGAAACAAATGAATACTGTTAAAACTCGTAAGGTTGGGAACTCTGTCACTGTGACCATTCCCAAAACACTCAATGTTCCAGAAGGTCAGGAAATGTTTGTCTACAAGGGTGTAGATAATGTCATTGTCCTAGCTCCAAAAATTCCAGACCCATTTAGCGGCGATGCAGACCTACGCATGGAAGATGACTTTGAAGGGGTAAAATTCCTTGACAGCGAAATATGATTACATTCCAGAAAAACAGGACATCATCTGGATTGACTTCGACCCGTCTGTTGGACGTGAGATTCAGAAACGCCGTCCTGCTATTGTCGTCTCGCGTAGAGAATATTCGGAGCGGACGGGATTTGTTGCTGTATGCCCTATTACACACGGTCAAAGCAGACTAGAAGAACAAGGCCTGCTCGTTCCAGTGCGTTCCAATAAGGTAGATGGCTCTGTCAATCCACTCCAACTCTATACTTTTGACTTTAGAGAGCGCAGGGCTCAAAAAATCACAACCATGGATACAACCAGTTTTCAGAAGGTTGTCCAACTCTACAACTTCATCTTTGAAGCCTAGTCCTTATGGATTGGGCTTTTGTTCTACCTAAGCCACATCTTCACGTTCAATTAACGGCAGAATGCCATTGTCTTTTAAAATTTCATACAAGAAGAAGTGCCCTTTCACTGTCCATTTCGTATGCAAAGAGACATCTGGCATACCATTTTTATGTGTAATAGGATGCGGTTCAATATGCACATATCCTTTAGTATGATATTTAGCATAAGGCAGCCACACCTTCCCTTGCTTAAATATAATACCTAGGTCTTTCAGTCGCAAATTGAATTTTTTAGCACTTTCTCCATAGTTCTTAGCAATAGCAGTTGTAGAAATTAAACCCTTGTTAGCCAACATTACATCTACATAGTCTGCTTTTGGTTTCATTTCGTCTAGTTCGGATTGTAATTTACTATTCTGCACTTCAAGTTCCTTATTTTTTGTTCGTTCTGCTTTCAGAGCTTGAAAAGCTGCAATAGCTAGGTCTGGATCGTTAAGTAGCTGGTCTGTCGCATACATTCCATGCTTGCGGATAGACGGTAACACTTCACTAGTCACCCAGCGTTTAAACTCCTTAGCCTGTGGGAGCTTACTGGATAGGATGAGCGAGTAAAGACCAGACTCGTTGATGATGATAACACCTCTATTTCCAAAAGTACCGTTTTGGTAGTTTTGGCGATCTTCTTCATCTACGTGTCGGTTTATATCTCGACTACCGTTTTGGTACCCCAGAATATCCGCAACATCTTTCCCAACTAGCCAAGGTTGCCCCTCAATCTCTACCATACGAACTTGACCGAACTGTTCATTTTTAAAAATTTGTAATTCCATTTCCTTTATCCTTTCTTCATCTTATAAATCAACTTGCGGTTTTCAAGCATATCTGCAATTTCCGCCCAAGCCTCTGCATTTTTTTCCATCATAACATCAAGCACTTTTTTATTAGCAGGTAAACTCATAGCTTCCGCAAAGTCAACTTGATTATCTACCCAATCTTTGAACTGTTTATAAGTCCAAGGTTCTTCGTTAATTACTTCTTGCTGATTATTCAGCAAAATTACGTTATTCATTTGTTTCCTCTTCTTCTGTAAAAAAGTTAATAATAAAATTGATTAGATCATTGGCAAAAACTGCCATAAAAGTGGCCTGAACATCAAAGAATACTCTCGCCTGTTCCTCTGGAAAATGTTTTCTGACGATTGCAGCTATAAGTGAGTCCCACTTTTCTAACTCCTCAGTCCTTGCTTCTGACCTAAAGGCCATATGTAATTCGTTGATAAAATCTTGATTTTCCATGATTTTCTGTACACAAAAAGCGTACCCTTTCTATAAAAACTGTTGCATGAATAAGGGTACGCATGGTATACTATATGCGTATCCTATTCATTATGAATGGGTGCGAGGTTGCACGAAGTAATCGCTTTGGTCGGTGGAATACTTCGTGCTTTTTTTATTCCTCTAAACGTTGGGCAAGCTCTTCAACAGCCTGGATAATCGTATCTGATTTAGAAATTCCTAACTTCATAGAAACATCTGAAATCAAATCAAACTCATCCTCAGTTATTCTGACGGTCATTGATTTATTCCGCTTACTCTCTCCTTTTAGAGGTCGCCCCATTTTCTTTGCCATAACTATCTAGTAAAATACCAAATAGCCAAGGCAAGGACAGCAATGCCAACAACACCTTGAACTTTTTCTTTCAAGGTCGTCCGCTCAATCGTAATTTCTGCACGCTTGAACTTTTTGTGGTAAAGTACATTATCTTTCATTTGCTTTTTACCTTTCCTTATGCTAGAATGAACTAAACAACAGGGTTTGGGGCTTTCGCCCCTCTCCCATTAGAATTTGATGGTTATCTTAAGGAATTTGAGGTTGAGTTCGATTGTGACCTCTTTCGCTTTGGGAAACCATCTTTTTTTCTTGTCGTGTTTAGCCATCTGCTAAGTCCTTTCTGTTGGATTTGTTAGATTTCTCAACCTTACATAGACTATTATATCATTTGTAACGCATTAAGTCAATACTTTTTGCGTTACTTTTTTATTTTTCAACAAAAAAGTTCTCGCACCCATTCATTATTCAGTTTTCAAAGAACAAAATCATAGCTTATATTTCAAATACCGCTGCTAGTTCCGCTAGTTTTTCTGAACTAGTATCTAGCTCCTGACTAGCCCAAATTTCAACTGGTGTCATAACATCACCTCATCTCCAACTTTCACTTTCTCATACACGTCCTTTGTAACCACAAACACCCCGTAGTCACGAATCGTAAGCGTGTATAACTTTCCGTGTCGTCCTTTCTCAACTACCTTACCGAATACCTCAGCGCCTGCGTTATCCGCCTTGTAGATAACCATCGGCTTTTTCTTTTCTAGTTCTGCAATCCTGTCCATCTGCCAGATATTCAATCCAGCAGACAATAATATCCAGATAGCTATGAATCGTTTCAATCTGTGACCTCCTTTATTTCTCCAGTAAGTCTATTTTCTAAAATGTGACTTGTATAGCAAATATCGCTTTTATATGTATAGTGATTAACAGTTTCTTCAGCCCATTGACTTCGTGTGTAAGGGTATCTGTTTGGTCGTTTCAATCTATGACCTCCTCTCCATCGTATGGTATGTCTCCATTTGATAAGTACTTAGATTCAATCATCAAGAAATCATTGACGCATTGATGACTACAGAAACAATTTTCAACATCGTTAAATAATGCTAGAATAACATGATTCTCTTGCACTACCAGAAACTCGTCTTCGATTTCTTTACAACAATTCGAACACTCATAACTCATACCTCAACCTCCTCAATCTCAATCCCTGGGCAATCGAACACCCATCCGAACCCAGCTTCTTCTAGTTCTTTACGGGTGTGATTTGTTGCATGAGTGTGGTTTGTATTTGAATCTGAAAAGTACCACTGTTTTGAACGTTTACTGAAATTCAAAATCCCAAATAAGTAAGGAACGTTTTTCAATTTCACAATATACTTCGATTCTTTCTCGACCTCGTAGCCTAGAAGCCATGCACGGGCAAGTGTTTCTTGATTACATTCGTGATAAAACCATCTTTGAAGTTCCTCACTATCTTCACCATCTATAGACTTCATTAAATCTTGCAAGTCCCAATTATATTCTTTGGCTTCTTGAATATATTTATGAACACACTGCGGAACTTTGACTTTTTCTGGTTCGTCTAGTTGTTTGATTAATGTAATTGCAGTTTCGGTCGGAATGCCTTCGACTACAGTTCCAAACATATTCAAACCATGAATCCCGATTTCTTCAAATTTTTTAATCAATTCCTGCTTATTCATCTTAGTTTCCTCCATAAATCAAATAAACTGCAATAACTACCTGAGCCATACTTGGCGAATAGCCAATCCAATCATCAAACTCGTTAGATTTTGGCAACCAACCCTTAGTAGCTCCCAAATCATAGTCTGTAGGCTTTTCATCAGCGAAGATACATTCCATCGCTCCCATAAACGTCATGCCATCTTCTGTCATTTCCCAGAAATAGTCCGCCCGGTCTTTCACTGCTTGTGGTAAATCTTGCTTGGGAGGCTTGGGCTTCCCGTCTTCTACCGACCAGCCGTATACTTCATTAACTTTTTTCTTTAAATCTTCCATCATCGTCCAACTCCTCCACTTTCCCTCTTAATTCTTTATTCTTTTTCTTCAACAAATCGCGCTCCAGCGCTCTAATCCGTCTCTTGCGTGCATCGCACGGTTTCGAATACTCGATTATCTTCTCTTCGTTTTGCTCGATTGTGCGTTTCAATCCGTCGATTACTGTGTGTTTATCGTACTTCATCGTCTAAAAATCTTTCAATAGCTTCTCTATAGGAGACTTCCACCATACCGTCTAAGTCGTTCAGGGCTTCAATATAGTCTGGACGCCCTTGCCCATACTGCTTTTTCAAAAACTCAACAAAGAGATGAATTTCCTGATAGGTTACTCCAATCATATTTCTATCCTCCTATCAAATCCCATCAACTATCCTCTGCAATATCTCGTGATATTCGTAAATCTCCAGCTCAATCCTATAATTCTTATTTCCGGACTTGCCACCGTGCATGAACTCAGTCGATACTATCACGTTGTAATTATCATCTGTCCAAATCTTAGCGTCCGTCAAACCATCAAACAAAGCCTTGCTTGTGGGCGACCAGTTCGGTGGGTCATACTTCCGATTTGTCGGAGGATATATCCGAACCTTAACCTTGCAAGGTTTGTCCTCGCTGTAAGGTAAGCCAAAGTAATCTCTCAGTACATTCTTGCCCTCGTATTCGGCTAACTGCCGTAAGAACTTAGTTGTTTTAGCCTTTTGATGAAAGTGCGGTCTATCATTTGAGTTAATCATCTGCTTCCTGTTCAACTCAAATTTAAGAATCAATCTCTCCTGCATTCAACCTCCCTAGCCATCTAGCTTTTTCCACGCTTGCTATTGCAAGAATGTCATTAGCTAAATCAAAAGCTGTGTACCAATCCAGAACTCCTAACAAGTCCTTGTGCTCCTTTAATTCATCAACTAAGCTTTTCAGTCGTTCCAATGGGTTGCTTTCATACCCCAACAGATATCCAACGCTTACCCCGAAGTAGTCAGCAAGTTGTTGGGCTTTTTCTGGTTTGATTTGGCTTTCTCCGTTTTCCCAGCGTGATAGAGTCTTTTCTGATATGCTCATTTCTTTTGCTATTTCCTTTTGAGATAGCTTTTTTTCTTGTCTTAATTCTTTTAGTCTGTTCATAGAAACACCTATTTAAAATGGCAAATCATCATCCGAAATATCCATCGGATTTGAATTTCTCGCAAAATTAGGTGCTTGCTGGTCGTGGTTATCAACTACTGGTTGACTACCATCTTTCTTAAATTCCATCAGCTGGAAATTCTCAGCAACCACTTCTGTCACATAGACACGTTGTCCTTGTTGGTTATCATAAGTCCGAGTCTGAATGCGTCCAGTGATTCCAATCAAAGCGCCTTTCTTAGCCCAGTTAGCAAGATTTTCAGCCTGCTTGCGCCACATAACGCAATTGATAAAATCAGCTTCACGCTCTCCATTCTCGCTTTTAAATGTGCGATTTACTGCAAGAGTAAACGTAGCGACTGCCACATTTGATTGTGTGTAGCGTAATTCTGCGTCTTTGGTCAAACGACCAACTAATACGACATTATTTATCATTTTCTAGTTTCCTTTCAATTTAGCAAGTAACATATCCGCATCTTCAATCTGCGACTGCTTAATCATCTTATAATCGACCACTCCAAGATGGTTCAAGAACCATTTAACGATAGAGCCATCCTCTTTGCCTTTTTCAACAGAAATAGCAGCAATTTCTTTCAGATAGTAGTTTGCTTTTTCAACTGAGATAACTGGGTCATTAGCTTTTTTAGCTTGTTGATTTTCAGCTTCGTTCATATCACTTGGATATTCGTCAACATCTTTCTCTCCGATTCCAAACAACCCCTGTAGTGCATATTTGCGAGCATAAGAACTAACCGCTCCTGTCCATTGTGGTACTTGCATTTGCTGGTTTCCTGTTTTAAACACAGGAACCTCATCCAATTCCGCAAAACCAACTGACTGAAATTGTTTATCTCCGTTTGATACAATAGCGGTTGATTTTACAAAAATACGTTCCCCTACACCAAACAAATCGTCTGATACAGTCAATTCCCAGTCGGTATTGATTTCTTTAAATTTTGTATAAATATCCTCAGCATTTCGGAAAGCGTAATTTACACCTTGTTTTTTCTTTTTTTCTAGTTGCATTCTCTTTTGCAATTCTGAAAAAGCTAATTTTGTCATATCCTAACTCCTATCTGATACTCAAGTTTTTATGCTCAACCAAACTTGCACCAATGATTTCAAGTCCCTTCTTCAAGTCCTCTTTCAAGCGTTTCTTATCCGCTTTCCAAGTTGCTACCTTGTAATATTCTGGCAAGACTGCTTCGTCTACCTCCACGGCTTGAGATTTTCTAAATGATACCTTGAAAAGTGGTGTATCAACACGTTCATGACCTGTCAGGCTCATGCTTGCTGAAAGTGTATCTTTCAAGTGTTCTTTCTTCTTCTCGTCTGCCTTGTTTAGCTCCATCAAGCGCTTAATTTCATTCTTACGAGCCTCAACGTCCGCTTCAAGGTTCTTCATGACCTTGATATAGTTTTCTACCTTGGTTTCATACTCAATTTCCCAATCAATGGAATCCAAGGTGTCTAGTTTTGTTTCTTCGTCCAACTCCAAGTTGTAAACATCAAGAAATTGTCCTGTCAATTCGTAAAGTGTTGCCATCGTTTCTCTCCTATGCCCCTCATTATTCATATTTGGGGTCTATTTCCGTTTTTTATTCTTCGTTCGATAATTTATATACCTGCTTCTTAAAATCGCATACAGGCGATTTTAGAGCCTTCTAAAAGCTCATCTTCTACCTTTCGTCTTCTTCAAATTCCAATTTTCACGTTTTAAGCGTCGATTTTCGTTTTGCAATTTCAAAATAATATTTTGTTGCTCGTTGATGATTTCCCCGAGCTCTCGGCCAAGATGAATATATTCAGCTCGCCAATTATCGATTTCTTCGTGTAGCTCCTGAATCATACTTCATCCCCCACGTATCGATACTGCCCACAGCCAACATAGATGTACTGGCTTGGGTCAAGTTCTTCACGTTCTTCAGGCGGTTGCATTATATCTCTGTCGTAATCAAACATGAGCATACACCTTTCCAAGATCCAGCAATTCGTTTTTTTCTTCATGATTGGCCAAAAGCCATACACGGTTTTCAAGTTCAATTCTAGTCATTAGCGTCTCCTTTGCTCTACCCCAAATACTTTTCATAGCGTGATCTTCGTGGTTCTGGCAAGGCTAGAGGCTCAGGGCGTAATCCTTGAGGCGGTTCGTTGTCGTAGGTGAAGCCTTTGAACTCTCTGCGGATATTCTTGCGGATTTCTTGTCGCTGTGCCTCTCTACCACGTTCGTATGCTTGGTTGTAACCTTGGATAATCATAGACGCAAATTCTTGCTCTTCTCGTCTTTCTTCTTCCTTCTGGCGGATTTTCTCCTCTTCCTGCTTATCCATCTGATGAGCTAGAAGCCCTGCACCGATAAATCCTAAAATCACTGCACCAGTTCCTAAAAGCTGGCTAACTAATGGTGGTTCAAACATTATTCTTCCTCTTCATCATCTTCTTCTGCCATATTCTGCTTAATCGCCTCACTTGGGCTCATGCCATCCAATACATCCTTGATGACATGTGAGATGTCGTGGGTTACTTTCAACGGCTTTTCTAACTCATTAGGTAGCCCCAAAAGTTTTGTAGTTAGCAATCCAAGCGTAGATAATTTATGTAGCTTTTTTTGTAACTGTTCAATGCGTTCAATTTTTTCCTGTTGCGCTTTGATAATTTGGTCTTTGTTAATCATTGTTTTTCTCCTGTGGATAACTCAGTTATCCCTTTCTTTTATTTAGATTAGTAGTAGTTTGTTGTAAAGTTAGTAGTTATTATTCTGCTATCGTGTCATCTTAACGGTTTTAGACATTTCTTTCTTCCATGATTGACTGCCTCGATATTGCAGATAAGCATCAAAACCTTTGATTGTGACAAGCTGACCATCGTTTCTAAGGTATTTTTGTTGACTAGGTAATTTTTTCATCTCTCGCCTCATATCTCCCGCTTGTCGTTTTGAACATCCAAAGATGTGCTCTAGTTCTTCATCGTTTGCAGAAATCTTCTCGATGATCACGTCTTTAATTCTCACGATTTGAACTGTTTCCATTTTTGCTCCTTTCGTGGTATAATTTTCTTGAATAATTTTGTCATGCGCCTGATTGCCGTCAGGTGCTTTTTTGCTATCTCCTTTTCTGCTATAATGAAACCAGAAAGGAGGTAATATTATGACTGAAATTCACGCATGTCTTTGCGGAAATTGGGTGAACCTATCAGCCGACGACGATTGTGTAATGGGACCAAATATGGCTAGTCCTTACATTTGGTGGGAAGAAAATGCAGAACTCTACTCACCAATTTCTAAACCTGAAGCAAACTCGATGTACCATCAGGATTATATCTACATTCACTATCGTGGCGCTGACTATCGTATCCATCCAATTTTTATTCAAATCGTTTCTAGGTAACTTTTTCTAGTCTTTTAGAAATGATTTCTACATCTGAGTCGTCCAGTTTCAACTGGTCGGCTTTTTCATTTAAACGAGCTTCGACAACTTGGTTAATTTCAAACCATTCTCGTTTTGTAAATCGACTTCTGAATTTTAAAAATTCGTTTATTGTTTCTTTCATACTGTCCTACTTTCCATTGCCCTGAGTTCTATCTCATGGCTGACTTGTCTAAATAGCTTCTCACATGCTATTTTTGCTTCTCTGTACGTTGTAGATTCGCTGATGAAGTAATCAGCAAGTTCAATGATTTTATCTTCCATTCAGACTCCTATATCAGCCTCAAGACTGATGTAATATCCTCCTAAATTGCTATAATACTCTTGACTAGGACCTCTCACCGTTTTAGTCAAAATTCCAATAGAAAGGAGGAGATAGTATGGCAAATACTCCAATAAAACCTGGAACAGATAATCAGAAACCTGGTCGCTATGTAGAGGTAGGACCTCGTGGCGGAAAAGTTACTAATGGTCATACCGCAACTATCGGAAAAGGTGATCGGCTCCCTCCGACATCTGCTAAAGGCAACGGTTGGAAAAAAGTCTAATCTTCGTTTGCGTACAATCGTTCAATGGTTGTACGCTTTTTCCATACACAAAAGCACATTCCAAAAATATTGATTTGAATCCATGCTTCGGCGTAATCTTTCCCGTTGCTGGCATAATGAGTTATATAGTGGTGAATCATTTTATTCCTTCCTCCTATTGAGTTACTTGAGAAGTATCATGAATGGCTTCATAGCTAAGACGCTTGAATTTTTCTAAGTCTATCTGAAAATTGATAGGCTTTTTTCTTTTTCCACTATACGGATATCGTCTTGGTCTCATTTCTTTCTCCATTGTATTTATTTTTTCTAACCTCTCTTTTATTTATTTAGAGAAGTAGGACTGGTTGTTAATTAATACTTATTGTTATTTAATACTTGTTGTTAGTTAATACTTATTAGTGCCTTATTTTACTGATTTGTAAAATACAGATTTGTAAAATACAGATTTGTAAAAGTCGGAAATGTAAATATCAAACTGTGGATAACTTTTGTAAAGCATCCTCCAATCTCTGCAACATAATCTCAAATTGAAAATCGGTAATTTTTATATCTGAGAAGAATCTAAAAGTCTGAACTCCTCGACCTCTACCAAGGCTTTTTTTGACAACTCGCATATAACCAGCATCCTCTAGTTTTTTTAGATGACGGTCTATCATGTCACGACTAACATTTAATCGTTTAGCTATTTCCTCTGGATAGACTAGCCAATTCTCTTTATTGCTGAGAATAACCATCAATATCCCAATTGTTGCAGGTTCAAGTTTTGGATCTCTCAGAAAATCATTTTTAACCGCTGTGTAATCATCCGTTGCATTTCTGAAAGATTAGTTGGACATTCAAGTTTTTAAAATCTGTCATACGCTCTCCTTTCTCTTCGCTTATTTTCATTCAGCCTTCCTTTAATCTCATTATTGAGATATTTTTTTGAAAAAATTAAGACGTTTCTGTCCATGTAATATCTTGATATTTAATTCCGAGAATCTGTTCGATAATTGGAATATATTTACTATTTGGCATCGTATGACCTTTTCGCCAGTTTGTGACTGTCTGAGGTGACACCCCAATCTTTTCAGCAAATTCTGCAACAGTTAAATCTTTAACTACCATCCACTTTTTAAGATTCATTTCCTGCACGCACTCACCCCCTTATCTTAATTCATCCAAGCTGACTTCCAGTGCATCAGCGATTTTGCACATATTCGTCCACGACATCTCTTTCATCCTACCAGCCTTCAGATTTGAAAAATTAGATGGATGGACACCCGATTCCTTAGCTAAACGATACATCGACCAGCCTTTTATTTTTAATTGTTTTTCAATTTTATCCCACATCGAAAACACCATATGTTGTGTATTTCAAACACATCACATCCTTTTCTACACTATATATTATAACCCAAACATGTTTGGGTTATAATATATCTTGACTAAGACCTCTCCCGTTTTAGTCAAAACTTCAGCAGAAAGGAGGTTCAAAAAATGAGTAAGCTTAGCCATAAGCCAAACCACGTTGTTAAGAAACTAACCTGGGAAAATCTCGATAATATTCTATTATCTTATTTTTCAGAGTCGACTACTGATAAACCTAGCGCAGTAATTCAGTTATCTGATTTTGAAATGTCTAAAGCTGAAATTATCGAAGAAGCAACTGCTCAAGGTTATCAAGTTATCGATAATTCTGATGGTTACTTAAAGTTTCTATAACGAATTTTAAAGATGATATATTTGTACGATTTACATCAATATCTCTTTTTAACTTAGCGATCTGTCTATCAGATTGCTTTTTTCTTTTCCCACTATACGGATATCGTCTTGGTCTCATTTTCTCACCCCCCTTTCAAATGTGGTATAATCAAAATAAAACGATTGGAGAAATCTTATGGATTCTAATCAACTATTCTGCTTATTTTGCGGTTGTTCTATTCCAAAGCACTACGATACATTCCGAGAAGACGAACACTACTTTTTGATTCGTCGTTCACATTTTATAAGTGACGAAAATATGAGCGATAAAATAAAAATACAATCAATGAAGTGTCCAAACTGTCATAAAGTTTCGATTGATATCGTGGGCGTTGGTAGTCAATTTCCAAATCGTATTATGCACTTCAACCCTATTTCACTTGCAAAAGTCTATCCAGACTACATCCCTCAGGCTATCAGAAGTGATTATGAAGAAGCTCACGCTATCTTAGATCTCAGCCCCAAAGCTTCTGCTACCCTCTCTAGACGTTGTCTACAAGGAATGATTAGAGATTTTTGGGGAATTTCTAAAGCAAGGTTAGTAGATGAGATAGATGCTTTAAAAGAGTCTGTTGACCCTAGCACTAAAAATGTACTCGACGCTCTACGAAAACTTGGAAACATTGGCGCCCATCCAGAAAAAGATGTAAATCTTATAGTGGATATCGAATCAAATGAGGCTCACAAGTTGCTGAAGTTTATAGAACTACTTATGCAAAAATGGTATATTGAACGCCATGATAACGAGCAATTACTACAAGATATTTTAGATTTGGACAAAGATAAACAAAATCAACGCAAACCTAAAAATTCTTGATAATGCGGAGAGCAAGGATCTAACTCAAATATTAGATTGCCGTCCATGTTATAATACTGTTCTACAACCCTAATGCCATCCGTCTCGGTTCCTTCGCCTCTCAAAATTGAAAGATGGATAACTTTTTCAACCTTCAACTCATCAGGTCTACCACGTCTATCGTGGTATTTTTCTTTTTGTCCTGGCATTCCCCTACTCCTTATCTTTTTTATCACTTCGGTACTTCACTATCTGACGGATAGTAAAAGATACAATCACAAATCCTGCTAGGATTATCAATCCAGTTTCTTCACTCATTGCTTTTCACGGCAAATGATGGTACACTATCAAGTAGAGGTTGGGGCTTCTGCCCCTTTCTCTACTTTTTCTTAAGCTCTTTGTCTTTGAGCTTGTAAGCTAAGTACTGCTTATGCCAAAGACGAGCTTCTCTGATTAAGCCTAGTGCCAAGAGGACGGTTGCAGTGTCCTTGGTTGCTAGGCTTTTTATGATGTGTTCCATCATTTGCCTTACCTCCTTTTCCTTAAGCTTGATTTAATTATATCGCATTAATGAGATATTGTCAATAATTTTTTTGATTTTTTTTAAAATAATTTTGATTTTCTTTAAAAATGTGATACAATCTCATTAAAAGAATATAGGAAGGGGATTACTATGGTAGGAAGAGGAACGCTTACTCCATTAGAGTTGAAACTGAGAACAGACATATCTGATAATTTGAACAAATTAAAACAAGAAAAAGGATATAATCAGCAAGATATTGTTAAGGGTTCAGGTATATCTCAAAGCACACTAAGCCAATATTTTGCAGGAAAAAGATTACCTTCCAAAAAGAATGCAGAAATACTTGCTGATTTCTTTGAAGTTCCTATTGAAGTTATTGACCCAAGGTTATCAAATTCTCCTGCACCCACCACTTCCCCCATCCAATCCATCTACGACAAACTAGAACCGCCTAGACAAGGCAAAGTCTTGACCTATGCCGAGAAGCAACTGAACGAGCAGAAAAACGAAGAAGAGACGAAGATAAACGAAGTATCGGAAGTTATCAGCTTGTACCAAGTTGAGGTTGTATCTGAGACAGCCGCAGCTTCTGGATTTAACTATGGATTTGGGTACGACGATACAGACAGAGAGATTATAGAGGTCGACGAGCAACCACCACATCACGATATTGCGACTAAGGTCAGCGGAGACTCCATGCAGCCTGACTACCAAGACGGAGATATTCTCTATTTAGTAGACAAAGGACTGACCACCTACAACGGAGACCTAGCAGTTATCGCATACGGAGACCGTTCTTACTTCAAAAAGATCTATACCGAAAACGGACGCTTACGCCTCGTATCACTCAATGACAAGTACGAAGACATCACCCTAGACTTCCCACCAGCCGAAGACACACACATCAAGATCTATGCAGTTATCGGGGTGTATAGAGGGGAATAAATGACAATACAAAATAAACAGATTTTAAAGGCTTCAAAAAACTTTGAGAAAGTTCATTCAACATTTAAAAATAATAATAAATTCCGATTTTTGCCTAATTGGCTAGAAAAAGAATCTAATCTATTCTTGTCAGAAACACAAAACACTAGCAAGAGTTACAATGTTCTGAAACGTGGTTCTTTAATCTTTGTAGATTTTGGAATCAATATTGGCTCTGAATTATCAAATAGACACTGGGCTGTTGTCCTAAATAAAAATGATTCTCCAAAATCAAGGAATCTGACGGTACTTCCAATTAGTTCAAAAGAAAAAAAGTTTTCTGTTATGATTGACGAAGTTATACAGCAAAAATCCAAAAGATTCTTATTACCTATTCTTGACAAAATTGGTTTTGATTATTTTTCGATCATTCACTATGCACTTACAGAAATTACTCCTTTTGATTTAGGGAGTGCCGATGAAATATATCAGGAATTTTTGATTCAATACGGAGATGCTTACAATTCAGAATCAGCTAAAGAAATCTATGACAACGGTGCAGGGATGGAAAAAGTGGAAAACACTAATAGAAAATTAAAAGATCTTGTTAACCATTATCAACGATTTAATAAAATTTCCTACGCAAAATGTGATCAGATAAAAACGATTAGTAAAGACAGAATTATTTACATAAACGAACTGGATCCTTGCGGAAAAATCAAGGTTAGTGACGAAACTTTAGATAGAATTGACGAAAAATTAAAAGAATTGTACTTAAAAAATTGACATTTATAAAAGTTTACTCTATAATTAGGTTACTTAGAGGTTTACCCTCATATTTTTAAACTTTGAGCCTTTGCGCTCCAGGGAAGTAGCTTAATTGTTACTTCCCTTTTTGAGTTATAAATACTTGAAATAAACAAAAACACCCCCATATTCGCCAATAGCAACCTCATCCCATAGGTCTATTGTGCAAAATTGATATTTTTTGAAAATTATATTACAATACAGCTATCAGGAGTTTAGCTCCATAAAGTTTAGGTTTGGATTTTAGATCCATAACGTGATGGTAGCCGTATTTGATACGACTACTTTTCTTTTCATATTCTAGTAAACATAAGTCGTTAAAATAAGTTGACGTTTGACAGAAATTAAAAAAAGAAATACACTAAGAATGTAAAAAAGCCTTGTTCGTCAAGGATAAAATCGTCTGGTGTACTTCTAAGAGGTACACCTTATTTTATTATCTGACGAGCTGCCAACTGTTTCCATTTTGGAAACAACTCAAAAAAATCCCCACACTCGCAAAGTTTGGCGACTCTGAGTGTGAGGATATCCAGTATAGTAAAAGGCATTAAAAGCCCTCTTTACTATACCCATTTTATCAAAAAAGTGAGGTAAATACAATGTGGATGGAAGAACTTCCCAACGGAAAATACAAATTTTTTGAGCGATATAAAGATCCATATACTGAGAAATTAAAAAAAGTTTCAGTCACGATGGAGAAGAAAACTCCCCAGGCAAGAAATCAAGCTGCTATCTTGTTGCAAGAGAAGATAAATAAAAAACTCAGCACAAAACAAGTAGAAAGCATTACATTTGAAGAAATCTATAACCTTTTCTATAAATCATGGGCGCAAACAGTAAAGGAATCAACAAAACATAATTGTAAATCAGTTGATAAGAAGATGAAGGAAATCATACCATCCGATACCATACTTGCTAATCTTGACAGGCGTTTTCTTCAAGAGGCTATTGAAAAAATTATTGAAAGCAACGGATATATTACAGCTAAAAAAGTACGGCATAGGCTCAGAGGTATCTTTAATTACGCTGTTCAATACTCTTACATTGAAAACAACGAGGTCGATTATACTACGATTCCTCAAAAACCAAAGACTTTAGAAGAACTGGAAAAAAAGCGTAACAACTTTCTCACCATGCAAGAAATAAAAGCGCTTATCGATGTCCTTAATCGTCGAGAATATCACCAAAAGTACGCTGATATGGTTCTTGTGCTGGCATTAACTGGTATGAGATATGGTGAGTTAACTGCCTTACAACTGAAGAATATAGACTTCGAAAACAACAAAATTGAGATCACAGGTAATTTTGATTCAGTAAACAAAATCAAAACGCTACCAAAGACTACAAATTCAATACGGACAATCAAAGTATCAGAAAGTGTCATAGAAGCTATCCAAAGACAAATAGTACGACTTAGCGAACGTTTCCAGCCATTGTCAAGCGATGATTATATTTTCTGTTTTGAAAAATGGAATCAACCTACAACAATAGCTTGCTTCATACAGATATTAAAAAAATATGGAAAACAGGCTAAAATAGAAAAAAACTTATCTAGCCATATTTTTAGGCATTCTCATATTTCGTTTTTAGCAGAGTCTGGCCTTCCAATAAAATCAATAATGGATCGAGTTGGACACTCAAATGCAAAGATGACTTTGGAAATCTATTCTCATACTACTGAGGATATGGAGGATAAACTGGTCAATAAATTAGATACTATTTTTTAATTCTGCCCCTTTTTTGCCCCTTTTTGATTTCACAACACAACAAAACCCCTTGAAGATATTGATAATTCAAGGGGTTGCTTTATATCGTTATAATTCATCGGCT
>NZ_VMLS01000034.1:0-5689 GCF_013276805.1 Streptococcus sp. 1449 | reverse complement strand
CTTTGTCCATCTGGTTTTTCACTTCTTGCAATGTTGGCATTTCTTTTTCCTCCAATCTTCCCAAAAACAAAAGAGACATAGCCAAAATAGATTGCTCCACTTTATGCTATACCTCTGATTTTTTCAGTCAGTATTCTTTTTAAATATTGTTGTTTTAGATTCCACGCTGGAGACAATCTCGCCGTCTTGTATTTTAAGCGTGATACTCCCAAACCTTGGAACCTCTAACAGTTTTATTTTACCATAATTTCTAAAATAAATAAAGCCTTCTTGTATCTCCATATTTTAGCCTTTCATGCTACCCCTCTGTTTGCTTGCAGCCTTTGAAGCTCTCACAAATACGTTTAAAGATATAGTTTAGTTTCTTATCCTCCACGTACTCAGCTACTAGCGTCCCTTTATCCTTGTGAGTTATTGAAATAGATGGTACTTCATAAGTCCCAGTCATATATCCCAGTAGCGCGTGACCTGCTACCGTAGCAGTATCTAGGTCTTTAAATTCGTAAGTGAAAGTAAATGTTTTGGCTTTATCCGAAAATGTTTTTAATGTCATGTTGTTTTCCTCTTTCTGTTTTAAGGGTGTCACTAGTAGTTACACCATTGCAAGGAGGTCGGTACTATCTACCCCATTTTATTTTAGGTTTTGGGCAAAGTGTAGCCATTTTTGAATATCTAGCGGCTACGCATTCCGCCTTACAGCCCCAAGGGTTTTCGCCTTGTGTAGCCGTGTAGCCGTTTCATCTCAAAAAAATATATAAATAACGTATTAGGTATTTAATTATATATACTTTTATAAAATATATATTTTGGCTACATTTATATTAAAAATTCAGTAATATCAAGGGTTTAGGGGTGTAGCCGTTTTTTTTCGTCTTGTCTACACCTCTTTGAAACCCTTACAGTATCAAGGGTTTTCAGCGTAGCCGTTTTTTTATCTTTTGGCTACACTGTCTACACTTTATTTTTTTATTTTAGCAAATCCGCGTTTGATACTTTTGCCAAATCGCAAGGACTCCCTTGCTTCCCAATCCTCTTTACTTTGCATGATTTTTTTAATCTTGTTTTTATCCTTTACGTTCGGTATCTTATCCGGATATACCTCTGTGAAAAATAAATTAATAGCCATCTTGTCACGTTCCACTAGTTCCCCATACTTTTCAATATCTAAGGTAATTTCTACACCGTTTGCGCCCATATGATAGCCATGATTTATCATGTCGTAAATGTAATAATATCTTGTTCTATCTGTCGGGGGGAACTGATACATTCTTTTTGGGTAAGGAGTGCCTAAATAGCGCTCCAAATCCTCAAGGGTTTCATCTACAAACTTGTAACGGCTTCTAACCTCATTTACTAGCTTTTCTTGCTCGTCTGTCAGGTTCAACACTTGGTTAGCTCTCCAAGCCACCACCATAGCACCCCAAAAGGCTCTACGGTCTTTTTCCGTCCACTTCCTGCCCTTATAGGCGGTGTCCTTGTGGACTTCCGCAACCAAAAAGCGCCTTTCTCCTGTCAGGTCGTTTAAATAATCATGGTCATTAGTTGCCCTCACGATAATAAAACTCTTAGGCAGTCGCCTATCACTGGAGGCGTAAGGCGGTCTAAACTCTAGCTTGGTTTCTGTGATGAATTTCTTCAATTCTGAAAAACTAGCCTTTTTACTGGCCACCATCTCATCATCAAATACACACCAGTTTCTGACCATTCTAGCCTTGTCATCTTTGTCTGTGAAGGTCTCAATGGTGGTAAAATACTTGTGAGTGAAAAGCCCCTCAAAAAATTGGGTTTTTCCTACTCCCTGCCGTCCAGTCAAGTCCAGCACAAAGTCAAACTTGATGGTAGGGTCAAACACCTTGGCAACCGCTCCACGGAAAAACAAATCCATGATAATACGGTTATATTCATCATCCTTGATATTGAGATAATGCCTTAAAATATCAAAGGGATCGCGCTGATTCACTAACTCTTTATACTCACTTTCGCAAGATTCCAGATAGTCTTTTAAGGGGTTATAGCTGTGTTCTCCAGCCACCACTTCCAAAATATCCGCTATGTCAGGCTTTTTATAGTCAAGCTTGTACTTGGTAGCAATATAAGCCCTAATCTCTCTGATAATCAGGTCATCGATTGCACCGCTCAGGATTCTACCGTTTAGCTTCATTGGTCTAGTCACGTCGATTTCATAAGTGAAGACGTTGTACTGTATCGCCCCTTTTAGCTTGCTATCTCCGTTCAAAATCTTCTTGAGATTGTCCAAGTTGACTGCAAAGCCGTCACCTCTTGCTCTTTTTGCCAAGTTCAGGCTATTGTGTTCCTCATCGGTCTCCCTTGCTTGGGTCAGGTCCACCACTTCAGGCGGTGCTTGTTGCTGATCTTCTTCAATGATTTTATTTACAATGTCATTGCTATTCAAAAGCCACCTCCTTATAAAATATCCTTGCTACTTCTAGGAAATAGCTTGCTAGGTCTTTGCGTTTAACGATTGCAGAAAACAAGTCCACTAACTGGCTAAAACTGTAGCCATTAACAAATAGCAAGCGGACAAAAAGCGAAGTCTCATACCTGGTATAAATCCCGTTACAAATCAGGTCAAAAATCCAACCCTTTAACTCCACTCCAAGACCCTGCCGTTGCTCTGTCAATTTGTTTACCTCTAAATCTTTCAGGATCGTCAGCAAGTCAGGACTAGCCAAACCTATCTCTAAATCTCTGGCCAATTCCCAGCCCTCTACTTCCTCGCTTTCGTCTTTAACTACCACATACAAGCCTTTGTAGTGAAAAGCCGTCAAACCCTCGCCTATTGGCTCAAAATAGATAAATTTATAGTGATTGCCATTCTTCCAAACTTGGGTTGGGCTAGACTTGAGAAAGCCAAACAAAGGTAATTTTTCAGCGGATAGAATTAACTCCAGCACTCTCATTCATCCACCCCCAGAAACTTCCAGATGTCGGTCACTAAATAGTAAATCATTCTTGAACCATCGTCTGGCGGTTGATAGCGTCTTAACCCCTGACTTTCCCACTTATTTAGCGTGTTGTCACTAATTTTCAATTCCTCTTTGAGTTCAATTCTATTTATCAACTTAGTCAGTCTCTGCGGTGCTTTCTCATGTGCTTCCAGGTATCTTTCCACTACCTCCAGAATGCCATGCGTCAAATCATGCTCACTTTCTCGGCTTAGGCTAAACATATCTGCCCACCTCCTTCAAGGTTTCTTTGTAGCTTTCTAGGTCGCTGTTCATCAACACCGCTAGGCGCTTGCTCTCCTCCTGTACTTGGTTGTAAAAAGCCTTAGCGCCATCTAGTAACTCGCCTTTGTTTCTAGGTATGAAATAACCTCTATAAATTCCATTTCTAGCCCCTACAATCGGGATGTTATGCTTGACTATTAAACGCTTAATAGTATCTTGTACCGCCCTTTCTGATAGCTTAGTCAGTCGGCTGATGTCTGTCCCTGTGGTGGAGTTCTCAGCCCCTACCTTGATTAGTCTTAATACTCGTTTATCGTTCTCTGATAGGCCCATCCAATCTCTCCCCTCCTTTGCTTTTATTTACAAAGGTTATTTGTCCGCTCGCTACCCCTTGCAAAATAGCTTTTTGAGTCTCTATGATTGTATCAAGGGTTTTCAAGATAGCTGTCTTAGTTTCTAAATCCAACGCTTGTTTTGTCAACAAGCCCCTAGTTACAGCTAACTTTGTTGCATTGTCCATACACGTAGCTAGAAAAATATCTTTTGTAAAATAAGGTTCATCTGGTATTTTTTCACTATCAAGGTATATCTTCACTATGTAACTCATTTCATCCCTCCGTAAACTCTTACCCCTGCAAGCTGGATATATCGCCCATAATCAGGATTTAAATCCTCGCTAGGTGTTTCTATCGTCTGTTGGTTTTCTCGCTCTATTTGGGCGCTTTTTTTACGGTCTCGGTGGTTTAGATAAAGTAGTAAGCCAATCAATACCACGATTAAGACAGCAGCCTGTGTGTTGCTTATATCTAACTCATTCATGTTTTTCCTCCAATTCTTTGCGGTACATTCCGATAGTATTAACTAGATTTTCCTTTGTCTTGATAAGACAATCATAAGCAAGGTAAAAAATGGCGCTTTGCGTGTTATATTCCAAGGCTAAAAGTAGGGTCTTCTCTTGGTTGCTCATGTTTTTACTAAAAAAATGAGAAGTAGCCTCTAAAGCATTTTGAGCGGTGTTAAGTCCTAAGGTTAAATCATCTAGTTCATCTAAAATATTTTTAATTTCTTCTTTTGTCATGTTTGTTTCCTTTTTTTGTCTTTTACTATCCAGGATATCCTCACGCTTAGACTCGCCAAGTTGAAAGCGTGAGAAAGTACCAGTTTAAAGAGTTGGCGCTCTATGCTTTTCAAAACCTTTTCTAATTTGCTTGCCTGCTCTTCGGTTTTCTTAGTTTTTATTCATTTCGTTTACGGCTTTATCTGCTAGCCGTTGCCATTGTTTTCTAAATTCTTGTTCATCTATCCGCCCATGGAGAAAATCGCTTAGGGCGTAAGTTGCACGGCTGTAAAATCGCTTGGCTCTATCATAATTTGTCATTCTTTGCCTCACTTACTGCTTTTACTACCTTTTCTCTTAGTTTTGTAAATTCTTCGATAAATTCATCTTGAGATATAACCCCACGATTAAAAGTTATAATCAAGGCGCTTGCTCTTTTTGTGTATTGTTCCATCTGTTAGCCCTCCATCATGTCGTAAATTATAGCGCGGTGCTTTTTAGGGATATGCTTCATTGCGTCCAATATGTCACGCTCTGCTTTTTGTCGTGTTTCTGCTTTTACTGTTTTATCTTCTGCTATTTCAAAGGCGTTTTTTGCTACTTTGTAGTAGTCTAGCGACTGTAAAAAATGACCACGTTCAGACAGTTCTTTGTCTTCCAATTCCTCTTTTACCGTACCGTCCAAGAGTTCAAACTTGGAGTACACCCCTTTTTCTACTTCAAATCCTAGACGCTTGTTTTGTCTCAGATTGTAAAGGTTAACCCTGCAACTCTCCAAGTTGCGATAGCCTAATACTCCAGCGATTTCTTCTAGGTTTTTACCCTCTAATTCTGGCAATTTTTCAGCTATATCTTTAAATTTTACTATTTGATGTTTCTTTCCCATTGTTTACCTTGTCTTTCTATGCTATAATCAAGGTATAGAAAAAATATCTATACCATTCATCCAGTCGCTTGCTTCAGTCGCCAAACGTTCAGCAAGTGACTTTTTTTGTTGTCTTAAACTCCTAAAAAATCCGCAACCTCTTTAGCAGGAAAAACTCCATTTGGGGTTGGTTCAACATCATCTTCCAATACTTTAAAATGTAAGAGTGGTTTTGTTTCGTAGCTTTCGCCTTTTTCGTAAAGTGATTTAATACGGTCAAATAGTTTTGTCAATGCTACGTCGTTGGTGTACTCAACAATGATTTCACCGTGTCCATTGTAAGTTGTTTCTTCAACGTCTGTGATCATACGAATTTCTTCGCCTAATGCTCTAGCGATACCGTGGTCAGTTGTTTGTGCTTGATATACTTGTTTATTGTTCATGTTGTTTTCTCCTTTATGTTCTAGGTCGGATATTTCTTCCGAGAAGGTCAATCCCCAGTGGTAAAGCACCACATGAGAAACTTGTAAATGTAATATAGTATTGCGATTGTGTCGCTCCTTCCGTTCTTATTCG
>NZ_VMLS01000033.1:0-14540 GCF_013276805.1 Streptococcus sp. 1449 | reverse complement strand
TTTAATAAATGCCATACTCCATTATAACATACATAATTATATACAACAAACAAAAAAGTTGAAAAATAGTCGGAAAATCCAGATGTACCAAGGGATTAAGTAAGGTCGGCGGAGAATTAAGTGATAAAGTCGGGCAGATAGATCTGACGCAGTTTGAAGAGATTTTCATTGAGGATAAGTCAGGTACTGAAATGTCTGATCGGGATTTAAAGATATAATAAAATGAAATAAGAATAGGACAAATCAATCGGGACAGTCAAATCGATTTCTAACAATGTTTTAGAAGTCCAGATGTACTATTCTAGTTTCAATCTACCATACTTGAGAATTTTATGCTGGGTATCCTTATCAATCACCGTTTGATTCACATGGAGAGTCAAAACACGGTGGGGAGATAGAATGGACAAAATTTGATTTTTGGCAATTTTTGAAAGGATGAGGCCTCGAATAATCTTGAGTCCACCTGCAGTTGATCCAGCAGAGCCACCGATTGCCATGAGGAAAAGGAGGATAAACTGGGAGAAGAGGGGCCAGTTGGTAATATCTCCATATCCAAAACCAGTTGTTGTAATGATGTTGGAAACCTGGAAGAAGGCCATTTCAAAGCTCTTTGAAAACCCTGGGTAGAGGTAGAGGGTGTTGAGGCTAATCAAGCCTGTAGAAACCAGTACAATGACCAAGTAAGCCCGAAGTTCTTCGTCACCAAAGAAGGCCTTGATGCGACGGAGCATGAGGTAGTAGTAGAGGTTGAAATTTACCCCAAAAACCAGAACTCCGATACTGACCAGATAGGTAATCAGTGAGCTGCCATAGTGGGCAATTCCGTCGTTATAGACGGTAAAGCCTCCAGTTCCCGCTGTCCCCGTAGCAATGACAAAACTATCGTAGAGAGGCATGCCAGCTAGATAATAGATGATGACAAAGAGGGAGAAGAGAGCTAGATAAAGGAGATAGAGAATCTGGGCAGTGTTTTTTAGTTTGGATACAACCTTGCCAAAAACAGGACCTGGAACCTCAGCCTTCATCACCTCTAGGTGGCTATTTTTGGCATTGTCCATAATAGCAAGTGCAAAAACAAGCACTCCCATCCCTCCAATCAAGTGGGTAAAACTTCGCCAGAAGAGGAGGGAACGGCTGAGAACCGAAACGTCGTTCAAAATAGTTGCTCCAGTAGTTGTAAAGCCAGAACTAATTTCAAAAAAGGCATCAATAACGCTAGGGATTTGCCCAGAAAAGACAAAGGGGAGACCACCAAAGAAGGACCAAAGGATTCAACAGAGGGCCACAATCAAGATTCCCTCCTTGGCATAAATCCGTTGATTTTTTGGCTTTTGTAAAATTCCTGAGCCACCTAGTAATACCAGAATTCCAATCGTTGTAAAGAGGGCTGTAAAGACTTGGCTCGATTCACGGTAATAGAGAGCGACAGCTACAGGAACCAAAAGGAGAACCGCTTCAATCAAAAGTAACTTTGAAAGGAGGTAGCGAATCATACTTTTATTCATTTCTTACCTCGCGATCAAGTCATAAATCTTAGTGATATTCGGCAACAAGGTTGTTACTAGGAGCTTGTCTCCAACTTCCAACATATCCTCCCCAGTTGGGAAAATCGTTTTGCCCTTTCGAATGATAGCTGCAATAAGAACCCCTTTTTTCAATTTCAGTTGAGAAAGAGGTTTGGCAGTCATTTTATTGGCTTCCTTGATATGGAATTGCAGGGTTTCGATTTGGCCATTGGCTAGATGGTGCATGGCTTGAAGGTCTGAATACTGGGCATTAACTCGACCACGAATAAAGTGCATAATCGTATCTACAGCGATGCTTTTAGGTGTGATGATACTTGAAAAATCAGGCGCATTGATAATCTCGAGGAGACTGGTACGATTGACCTTAGTAATATTTTTCTGTACACCTACCCTGTCAAGGAACATAGATGTAATCAGATTTTCCTCATCGACTCCTGTTAGAGTCGCAACGGCATCATAGTGTTGAGCACTTTCTTCCAGCAGGATATCTTGTGCGGTACCATCTCCTTGAACGATGTAGAGGTTTGGGAATTTCTCGCTAAAGAAGCTAGCGATTTCAGGATTGATTTCAATAATCTTAGTATCAATACGACTATCTTTGAGGATACCTAGTAGATAATAGGCAATTCTACCAGCTCCAACAATAAGAAGACTCTTCACGGCACGAGACTTGAAATAATTATGGAAGAGCATCATATCAACACGGTTACCAGTGACAAAGATTCTATCTTTATCCTGTATGGTCATGTCACCACTTGGGATGATAATTTGATGATCCCTCTCTATCGCACAGACAATGACATTGCCAAATTTTTTCCGAAAATCAGAAATGGGCATTTGGCAAAGACCACTGGAGGATTTAACAGTGAATTCCATCAAGCTGACCCGTCCACCAAAGAAACGTTCGACAGATAGAGCGTTGGGGAAGTCAATGATGTTGGCGATAGCGCGGGCAGCCAAGAGCTCAGGGTTAACGATAAGAGAAAAACCGAGAATATTCTTTTCTTTGAAATAGGAGTTAGAATATTCAGGGTTCCGCACCCGAACGATGGTCTCTTTAGCTCCCATTTTTTTGGCTAGAACGGCTGCAATCATGTTCACTTCATCGTATTCAGTAAGGGCGATAAAGATATCACAATCCTGGACACTGGCTTGCTCAAGGATGGTAAAATCGGCCCCGTTACCAAGGATACCCATGATATCAAAGCGATTGACAATATGATTGAGGACAGCTTCGTCTTGCTCAATCAGCAAAACATCATGCTTTTCTGCAACCAAGGAGCGACAGAGGGCAGAACTAACTTTTCCCCCTCCGACAAGGATAATTTTCATAATAAAACCTACTTTTTCATGATGTAACTATCATATCCTTTTTCAAAAAAATGCACCTACTAGCTAATAAGAAGAGCTTTTAGTAGGACATTTGCTATAAGGTAAAACTATATCCTAACCAATTGAAATAGCTATTAGCACCTTTCTCTGAAATATGGTATGATAAAGGGTATGCAAGGAGACAAAATGAATAATAATTTACTGGTACTACAATCAGACTTTGGTCTGGTTGATGGTGCGGTATCGGCTATGATTGGAGTGGCTTTAGAAGAGTCTCCAACCTTAAAAATTCATCACTTGACGCACGATATCACGCCTTATAATATTTTTGAGGGTAGTTACCGTCTCTTTCAGACGGTGGATTACTGGCCTGAGGGAACGACTTTTGTATCGGTTGTCGATCCAGGTGTCGGCTCGAAACGTAAGAGTGTGGTTGCCAAGACTGCAAACAATCAATACATTGTCACGCCAGATAATGGGACTCTTTCTTTTATCAAGAAACACGTTGGTATTGTAGCCGTTCGTGAAATTTCTGAGGTAGCTAATAGGCGTCAAAACACAGAGCATTCTTATACCTTCCACGGTCGTGATGTCTATGCCTATACTGGTGCTAAACTGGCCAGTGGTCACATTTCTTTTGAGGAAGTGGGGCCAGAGCTCAGTGTGGATCAGATTGTGGAACTTCCAGTCGTAGAGACCATTATTGAAGATCATCTGGTGAAGGGAGCCATTGATATTCTGGATGTGCGTTTTGGTTCGCTTTGGACCTCTATTACGCGAGAAGAATTTTACAAACTGGAACCAGAATTTGGTGACCGTTTTGAAGTGACCATCTATCACGCTGATATGCTGGTCTATCAAAATCAGGTTGTTTATGGCAAATCATTTGCAGATGTGAGAATTGGGCAACCCATCCTTTACATCAACTCTCTCTATCGTTTAGGTCTGGCTATCAACCAAGGTTCCTTTGCCAAGGCCTATAATGTAGGTGTCGGTTCATCTTGGACCATTGAAATAAAGAAAATAGAATCATAAAATAGGAGAATATAGATGAAAAATCAATCAATTAAACAAGTTGTTGCTGTAGGAATTGGCGCTGCCCTCTTTGTCGTCATCGGGATGATCAACATTCCGACCCCTGTTCCAAATACAAGCATCCAGCTTCAGTATGCGGTACAAGCGCTACTTTCTATTATTTTTGGACCGATTATCGGTTTGCTTGTCGGGTTGATTGGTCATGCAATCAAGGACTCTCTTGCTGGTTACGGTCTGTGGTGGACTTGGATTATCGCTAGTGGGCTCTTTGGTCTAGCTGTGGGGCTATTTAGAAAGTACGTTCGCGTGATCAATGGTGTCTTTGACTGGAAAGATATTCTTATTTTTAACCTCATTCAACTACTTGCAAATGCCCTTGTTTGGGGTGTCTTGGCACCACTTGGAGATGTTGTGATTTATCAAGAAGCTGCAGAAAAAGTATTTGCCCAAGGAATTGTTGCGGGAATTGCTAATGGTGTATCTGTAGCTATTGCAGGAACTCTTCTCTTGCTTGCCTATGCAGGAACTCAAACTCGTGCAGGAAGTTTGAAAAAGGACTAATACTCTTCGAAAATCTCTTCAAACCACGTCAGCTCTATCTGCAACCTCAAAACAGTGTTTTGAGCAACTTGTGGCTAGCTTTCTGGTTTGCTCTTTGATTTTCATTGAGTATAAAATGATGGGGAAGGCTGGGCAACCAGTCTTTTTCGATGTTTATAGATTAGTTAGGCGAGTAAGCTAGGATAGGAATCTTTTTGGCGCTAAGATTTTAAGAGAAGAGACTGCAAGAAGGGGTAAATTTATGATAAAATAGAAGTCTAATACTCTGCGAAAATCTAATTTAAACTGCGTCAGCTCTATCTGCAACCTCAAAACAGTGTTTTGAGCAACCTACGGCTAGCTTCCTGGTTTGCTCTTTGATTTTCATTGAGTAGAAGAAGCGAATGAAGAGAGTAAGATGAAAGAAGCTATAATTGAGTGGAAGGATTTCTCTTTCCAGTATGAAACACAACAAGAACCGACCTTGCAAGGGATAGACTTGACCATTTACAAGGGAGAGAAAGTCTTAATTGTTGGACCATCTGGATCAGGTAAATCTACCTTGGGTCAGTGTTTGAATGGGATTATTCCCAATATTTACAAGGGTCAGACATATGGAGAATTTTTGATAAAGGGTCAAACAGCCTTTGATATGAGCATCTATGATAAGTCTCATCTGGTTAGCACAGTTTTGCAGGATACAGATGGGCAGTTTATCGGCTTATCTGTGGCAGAGGACTTGGCTTTTGCTCTAGAAAATGATGTAACAAGTCTAGAAGAGATGAAAAGTCGTGTTCATAAATGGGCTGAAAAGCTGGACCTTCTCCCTTTACTAGCTCAGCGTCCTCAAGACTTGTCTGGTGGACAAAAGCAGCGAGTTAGTCTAGCCGGTGTCTTGATTGATGAAAGTCCGATTCTCTTGTTTGATGAGCCACTCGCCAATCTGGATCCCAAGTCAGGTCAGGATATTATTGAATTGATTGATCAGATTCATAAGGAGGAGGGGACGACGACCCTTATTATCGAGCACCGTTTGGAAGATGTTCTGCATCGACCTGTGGATCGGATTGTCTTGATAAACGATGGCCGTATCCTCTTTAATGGAAGTCCTGATCAGTTATTGGCGACTGATTTGTTGACCCAAAATGGAATTCGCGAACCCCTTTATCTCACCACTCTCCGTCAATTGGGTGTGGATTTAGCCAAGGAAGAACAGTTAGCAGATCTGGATAACTTGTCTATCTCAAAAGGTCAGGTTCAGTTGCAGAATGAACTGGCAAAAGAGATGCCAGATTTGCAGTCACTTTTTAGACTAGAGGAGGTTTCTTTTTCTTATGATGATAGACCGATTTTAAAATCCCTACATTTGGATATTAAAAAGGGTGAAAAGATTGCCATTGTCGGGAAAAATGGAGCAGGGAAGTCAACTCTAGCCAAGGCCTTAAGTAGCTTTATTCAGACGGAAGGTCGCTATCTTTGGGAAGGGCAGGATATAAAAGGAGATTCTGTTGCAGAGCGGGCGGAACGAGTAGGCTATGTGCTGCAAAATCCTAATCAAATGATTTCAACTAACATGATTTTTGATGAGGTGGCTCTGGGACTTCGTTTGCGAGGTGTGGATGAGAAGGAAATTGAAACGAGAGTCTATGAAACTTTGAAAATCTGTGGTCTCTATGAATTCCGTAATTGGCCTATTTCTGCCCTGTCATTTGGTCAGAAAAAACGTGTCACTATTGCCTCGATTTTGGTTTTAGGAGCTGAAATTATCCTCTTAGATGAACCGACAGCAGGTCAAGACCAGAAGAACTATACTGAGATTATGGAATTTCTCGAAGAGTTGCATCAAAAAGGTCATACCATCGTCATGATTACGCATGATATGCAATTGATGCTGGATTATTCAGACAGGGCCCTTGTCATGGTTGATGGAGAACTGATTGCTGATACTGATCCAGCTAGTCTGTTGAGCAATCCTGAGCTGTTAGTAAAAGCCAATCTAAAAGAAACTTCAATCTTCAACTTGGCTAAAAAACTAGACGTGGATCCACTTGCTTTAACGGCATTTTACAAAGAAAGGAGAGAAGGATGCAAGCTAAATTAATTGGTTACCAGCATAGAGATACTGTGATTCATCGCTTGTCAGGAGCTGGTAAACTTCTCTTTTTCATCCTCGTGTCATTGGCGGCCATGATTAGCTATGATACCAGACTGCTTGTTCTGATTGCCATCTTTTCGGTCTTTCTCCTCTATTTGTCAGAAATCCGTTTTAAAGATGTTTCCTTTGTGGCCGTTTTTGCGACGGTATTTGCCGTTTTAAACGTTTTGATGGTCTATCTCTTTTCTCCTGAGTATGGGGTTGGACTTTACGGAGAGAGAAGTGTGATTTGGCAGGGAATCGGTGCCTACACTCTGACCAGCCAGGAGCTCTTTTATCTGCTAAATCTGGCCATTAAGTACCTTTGTACCATTCCTCTGGCTATTATCTTTTTGATGACAACCCATCCTAGTCAGTTTGCTTCTAGTTTAAATCAAATTGGTGTGCCTTACAAGATTGCCTATTCAGTCAGTCTGACCTTGCGCTATATTCCAGATTTGCAGGAAGAATTCTTTACTATCAAAATGTCTCAGGAGGCGCGTGGGATGGAATTATCCAAGAAAGCTTCTCTTATGCAACGAATCAAAGGCAATTTGCGCATTATTACTCCCTTGATTTTTAGCTCGCTAGAACGCATTGATACCATCGCGACCGCCATGGAGCTTCGGCGCTTTGGGAAAGAGAAAAAACGCACTTGGTATAGTTATCAGGCCTTGAAAAAAGGAGACTATCTTACCTTGTTCTTGGCAGCCTTGTTTTTAGTAGCTAGTTTACTACTTATCTTGCAGAATCAAGGACGATTTTACAATCCTTGGAAATAGCTTGAAAAAATTGAAAAAATCAAGTCGTTTCTATTGACAATGATTCTGAAAGTGTTATACTAAGAAAGTAGTTTCGCTGATTTACTTCAAACCTGTTGTGAGGTAAGTTAACGATGCCTTAACCACGCTGTTTGCTGAGCTTGACTCCGGGCAGTGTGGCTATTTTTTTGCAATGGTGAAAGGAAGCAAGTCATGACAAATCACATTGTATTATTTGAACCACAAATTCCACAAAATACAGGCAATATCGCGCGTACTTGTGCTGCGACCAATTCTCCCCTCCACATCATCAAGCCAATGGGCTTTCCTATTGACGACCGCAAGATGAAGCGAGCTGGATTGGATTATTGGGATAAACTAGAGATTTATTTTTACGAGAGTTTGGAGGATTTCATGTCTCATATGAAGGGCAAACTCTATCTGATCTCAAAATTTGCTGAGAAAGTGTATTCTGATGTGGATTTATCGACTGACGAGGACCATTATTTTCTCTTTGGACGTGAAGACAAGGGCTTGCCTGAGGACTTTATGCGAGAACATCCTGAGAAGGCTCTCCGTATTCCCATGAATGATGAACATGTCCGCAGTCTCAATGTGTCTAATACCGTCTGCATGATTGTCTACGAAGCCCTCCGCCAGCAGCACTTTGCAGGTCTTGAGCTCGTTCATACCTATGAAGCAGATAAATTGAAATAAAAAATGAAAATGAACAAAATGCTTGCGCTTGCAAGCGTTTTTTGTTATGATAAAAGAGTCTTCAGGGCAGGGTGTGATTCCCGACCGGCGGTAAATTTGACTAGCTATTTTAGCTTTCTCGTCGTTGTCTTGTCTCGATATACTTTAAGTATTATCTTCGACTGCGACGCCTAGATAAATCTAAAATATCTTAGCCAAATAAGTCCGCGAGCGCAAGCTGATGTGGTGAGATTCCACAACCGACAGTATAGTCTGGATGGGAGAAGACGAAAGAATAGCTTTGTCTGTTCTGATAGATTTATAGCTAAACTGTAACCGCTTGCTTGAATTTCCTTAATAGAGTGAGAGGGAACTTTTGGGATATAAAAAGTGAGAATAGATAGAGGAATCCTTTCTAACTTCTTCTGATTTTATAGAAAATTGGAGGAACCTGTTATGACAAACACACGTCGACTTTCGACCATTGCGATCTTATCAGCCATCTCATTTGTGCTGATGTACTTTGACTTTCCGCTCTTGCCAGCGGCATCCTTCCTCAAGATCGAATTTAGTATCTTGCCAGTCCTTGTGGGTCTGGTGGTCATGGATTTGCCTGCTGCTCTAGGAGTGCTCTTGCTTCGCTCACTCTTGAAATTGCTTCTTAACAGCCAAGGAGTGAATACTTACATTGGTTTGCCGATGAATATCGTAGCTTTGGGAGTTTTTGTCATCGTATTTGCTTTGATTTGGAAAAAGGAACGGACAACCCTTCGTTTCCTACTAGGCTCTCTAGCTGGAACTATTGGTTTAACCTTTGCCATGTTGGTTCTCAACTATGTTTATGCTGTTCCTTTGTACGCTAAGTTTGCTAACTTTGATATTGGAAAAATTTTGGGACTTTCCAACTACCTAATGACCATGGTATTACCTTTTAACTTGATTGAGGGTGTAATCTTTTCCGTTTCATTCTGGTTGTTGTACGTCCTTTTGAAACCAACCTTAAAACACTATGAAAGATAAACAAACATTTTTAATGAAGGGCAGTTTTGCCCTTTTACTTTTCGTTATTCTTGGCTACATGGTCAAATTTTACCCTGAAACGCTGGTCGGTTTTGACCAATTGATTCAAACGGTAGTTCGAGGAGATTTGCCAGATTACTTGACTATTCTTTTCAAAGCCATCACACGCTTGATTGATATCCCAGTGATTATCACTTGGGTTGTTATTACAGCTTTTGTCTTTTATCGTAAGCGATGGAAGATAGAAAGTTTCTTCATGCTGGGGAATTTGGCTTTAGCGGGTCTTTTAATCGTGACCTTTAAAAATATCTACCAGCGCCCACGACCAGCTATCTTACATCTTGTGGAGGAGAAGGGATTTTCCTTCCCAAGTGGGCATTCTCTGGCTGTAACTTTGATGGTAGGTACTCTGATTGTCATTCTCAGTCAACGAATTAAAAATCCAGTCTGGAGAAAAATTGTACAAATCGTCCTTGGCCTCTACCTAGTTAGTGTGCTGGTATCAAGGGTATATCTGGGAGTTCATTATCCATCAGACGTTCTTGCCAGTCTCTGTCTGGGTTTGGGAGTCCTGTTTATCGAATTTCCCTTCTATGACAAGATCCGCTTCCAATGGCGATTTAAAGGCAAGCAGAAGTGATGGAAAAGATAAAAAATTGTACAAATACAAATAGAACCATATGAAATATATACTTGAAACATGTTTTGGTGTTTGATATATTTTAATAAATAAAGCAAGGAGGAAGAAAGTGTGGGTATGCTATTAGCGACACGATTAAAAAATAAAAGAAAGGAATTAAAATTATCTCAAAAAGAATTAGCTGAGGGGATTTGTGAGCAAGGGCAGATTAGCCGTATGGAGCAAGGTAAATATTCACCTGGGTCAGAATTACTCTTTCAACTATCTAAGCGATTGAAGGTGAGCATGGATTATTTCTTTGAAGATACTGAGGTTTCTAGTTTAGAAAATATTGATAAGTTTAAAGAATTATCTAAGAAATTTTTGGATGAGAGGGAATATGAATCTCTCCATTACATCTATGAACTGGAAAAATCTAAACGTACTCGTCTATCTGCTAAAGACCAGATTTATTTGGACTGGATTGATACATTAGTTCAATTCTGTTATTTAAATCATCAAACAGGGGCAGTTGCGAAACTGGAAAAAATACTGTTATCTCTGAAAAAATCTGATTTTTACTATCTACAACTGGGAAATACCTTGGCTAATTTTTATTTTGATATGGGGCAGGAAGACACATATCAGGAACTCTATCAACTTTTAAAAGAGAACCTCCAGTCACTATCTGTTCATCATTTGGAACAGTTAGAATTGATGATTAAATTCCGATATAACTATTGTAGATATTTGTGGTTGAATGAACGAACATCTGAAGCTATAGCAGAAATTACAGAAACGATAGCTATTTGTAAAAGATATAATAGTAGTTATCGATTAGCAGATTTGTATTGTTTATTGGGAAATATAAGCGAGAGCTTTGCTGAAAGGGATAGGATACTAGGTTTTTATCAAGTATCTTATCAGCTTTACAAGCACGAAGAGAACCAGAGAATGATGCTAGAAATTGAGAAGGAAATGAAATTATTGGAAAGTGAAGATTAAGAAAAAGATTTGTATTTTTAGATAACTTAAATTCATATTTCAAAAAAAATAAAAAAACACCATAAAAATTATTGACAAACCAAAATTGATGTATTAGAATATCATCAATAGTTTTTGATTTTGGTATTGGAGCTTTGGGGATATATTGGGCGTTGTTAGGATTTCAATTTCCTTTTGAGCTGAAGAAGGAGGCAATCCAATGAATACTTTTCTGACCAATAAAAATTACCGGATGTTGCTAATTAATCAATGGGTTTCGTCATTTGGTGATACGCTGTTTTATATTTCATTTATTTCTTATGTATCGGGATATAAATTTGCTTCATTAGCTGTTCTTTGTATAACAGTTTCGGAGACTTTGCCGCAGATTTCTCAGTTGTTCACAGGCGTTATTGCCGATTTTCAAAAAAATCGTGTTGCAAAATATATTGCTATATTGGCAAGTAAGTTTCTGCTTTATACTCTATTGACACTGTTTGTAACGGATAAGAACTTTTCTATGGGGATGGTTTTTCTTATTTGTGGCATCAATCTTTTATCAGATACCATGAGTTATTTTGCAGGTGCTATGATTTCTCCTTTGTATGTGAGGATTATAGGAGATGATATGACAGATGCTATGGGGTTTAGACAGGCAACTGCTGGTGTAGTTAATATTCTTAGCAACCTTACAGGTGGAGTTTTGATTGGGGTCATCAGTCTTCAGATGTTTGTGGGTTTGAATGCTTTGACCTTTCTTTTTGCACTGTTGGGTGTGGTGTTTATTCGTACTTCTTTGAGAGATATTGAGGGACAGATGGAGGTTAGTAAAAGATTAACCGCAAAATCTTTTGGAGAGCATTTCCTCTATTCTATGAAGATATTGTCAAGTTTTCCAACCATCATCAAATTAATATTCATTGCAGCTATGAACCAAGTGATTTTAAGCATTATTACCCCTTTAACGACTTTGATGTTGATTCATCATCCATTTATCTTCTTTGACACTGGGAAATCCATTGCAGCATTGTCAGTGGTTATTTTTTCAGGAACGATTGTGGGAAGTTTTTTGAGTGGAGGTATCCTAAAAAATATTCCCATAAAAATGATTGTCTACTTTGAAGAAATTATGCATCTCTGTATTCTCTTTTCTTGGTTGATCAATCATTTCCTCCTTTTATTGGTAGTTGTCTTCTTATGCGCAGTTGCAGTAGGAATGATGGGGCCTCGGATTTTCAACCTTGTATTCTCGATGGTTCCAGAAGAAGTCATGGGAACCATCCAGTCAGTGCTTGGAGTATTCAATGTTGTTGTACCAGGAATTCTTAGCATGCTCATCGTTGCCTTAGCGAGTGCTACAAACCTAAAAATCACAGTGCTTCCACTTTTTATTTTTGTATTGACTGCCTTAGCAATTGTGAAAGCAATGAAAATAGAGTAATAGTAGTATGAACTACTGTCTCTTTTTGGGTGGGAGTTCATTACCCATCAGACGTTCTTGCCAGTCTCTGTCTGGGTTTGGGAGTCTTGTTTATCGAGTTTCCCTTTTATGACAAGCTCCGCTTCCAATGGCGATTTAAAGGCAAACAGAAGTGAGTATCGAATTCCCTTGAGGAGAAAGAAATGAAAGTCAATATAGCATATCTTCATCCGACTCAACTATACTTATTAGAAAAATGGACCATTCTGTATTATCCCATTACGCTGATTTAAGTTGGAGGAGCTCTTCCCATGCAACCTTAGAGCTTATAAAGAGTCCGATCAATACCGTCCAGCTAGAAATTAGGAGGAATCAGCAAGTGATTCCCCTGTCCCTCATAGAGTGATTATAAAACCATACGATAAATGTACCTCCTTAATTAATAAAATCAGACTTTACATGTTTAGAGAGATCACTGTTCCCAAGAGATACTATAATTCCTACCGTAAGCAATATTATATTTCTATCTATTTTAGTCACCACCTAAAACTATGATTTTGCAAGAAAGGTTATGGAATTCTCAAGCAATATGGCTAAAATTAGATAGATATACAAAAGGAAAGGTAGAAGCTTTCATATGTATGGTATATCAACACGAGAGCATAGTAATTGCGTAAAATATATTTTTTTGCTATACTAATCAATATTTATTTGCAAAAGGAATGAGTTAAGATAAGCAATAATAATTTTAAATACTTACTTTGCAATCAAATTTTTAACTTGATTGCAAATATTTTTTTCAGTGTAACAATCATCTCAAAGGTTTATTCACAAAGTAATTCTATCAGTGAATCAACATTTGTTTTGATAATAGGAACTATTTCAGCAGTTATAGGAGGTTTGATTGGACCTATTTTTTTAGACAAAATTTCACATAAAAATGTATTGTCGTTTACTAATCTGATTGGTGGGCTAGTTACTCTGTCTTATACCATTATCAGTTCATTTAATGATAGTATTATAATAACCTATTCCACAGTCTTTTTAATAAGCATCACCAATAGTTTTTATACTCCTGCACGTCTAGCTATTGTTCCTAGTATAGTTGATAATGATGCGATAGTAAAAGCAAACGGTCTCACCCTAAGCATTCGTCAATCCGTTCAAACAGCAGGCTGGGCACTTGCAATTCCATTGTCTACGTTACTAGGTTTGCAATATTCATTATATTGTATATCTTTGTGTTTCTTGCTCTCCTCAGTTCTAAGTTTTTATATTCACGTTGAAAAGAATCAACATAAACCAAACTCTTCCAAAAGTTCATATGTATATCAAATTTTTGAAGGTCTCATACCTATAAGGGATAATCCTGTCATCAGGGATATAACTATTATGGATATTATTGAAAATTTTGCAAATGTGATTTGGACATCTTCATACCTCCTAGCATTTACAACCACTATCCTTTTAACAAGTGAAACTTGGTGGGGATACCAGGGTTCAGCATACTTCTTAGGGATTATAGTTGGAGGAGGGGTAATAACAAAATACTCTCATAAACTTCAACATTTTCCAGGAAAATTTTTGTTTATATCATCACTTCTTGTTACACTACTCACACTATTTTACACTGTTAATAGAAGCCCTATCATAACAATTATTATTTCTTTTCTAGTCGGCCCCCCTGCACAAATTAGAAATATAATTCAAGAATCAATTATTCAAGAAAAAGTTGATCCTAGTATATTGGCAAGAGCTTTTGCTGCCAGAAGTGTTTTAATGCAACTAATGTATGCTGTAGCGCTAGTTTCATTTAGTTATCTAGCAGACTTAATTGGAATTTTGCCAGTATACTTTATTTCAGTTATCATTTATTTTGCAATTTCATTTATTCCTGTAATATCGTCAGCATTAAAAAAAACACTGTGAAATTATGTATTTTTATGGAGATATAAGACTTCATATATCGTTTTGAGTAGTTTATGAGTACAAGCTATGATAGTTTCCATCTTACTGCCTCCTATTCCATTAGATTAGACTTCCTGTGAAACAAAAATATGATACAATAAAATTATGAAGCAAGTAAACAACTAACTGATACACGATTTAAGCTCCTTGTTGCTGTTCAGCGCACGACTTTTGAAGAGATGTTAGCCGTATTAAAAATTAAACACGCAAAAGATGGATAAAAACCTAAATTAAGCCTAGAAGACCTTCTGATGGCCACTCTTCAATATGTGCGAGAATACCGCACTTATGAACAAATTGCGGCTGATTTTGGTATCCACGAAAGCAACTTAACCCATCGGAATCAATGGGTTGAAGTAACTCTTGTTCAAAGTGGTTTTACGATTTCAAGAACTCCTCTCAGTTCTGAGGATACGGTAATGATTGATGCGACGGAAGTAAAAATCAATCGCCTTAAAAAACAATTAGCGAATGATTCTGGTAAAAAGAAATGCCACGCTATGAA
>NZ_VMLS01000032.1:0-1945 GCF_013276805.1 Streptococcus sp. 1449 | reverse complement strand
CTGCCCGACTTTATCACTTAATTCTCCGCCGACCTTACTTAATCCCTTGGTACATCTGGATTTTCCGACTATTTTTCAACTTTTTGTTTGTTATATATAGTTATGTATGCTATAATAGAGTATGGCATTTATTAAAACAACAACCAACAAAGAAGGACGTACTCATGTCTATCTTGTGGAGGGATATCGAAAAGATGGAAAAGTCAGACAGCGTATTTTGAAAAAATATGGTCTCTTAGATGAACTAGAGGTAGAGGAACCTGATATCTTAGAACGTTTGAAACGTGAGGCAAAGGAAGGTCTACTAACAGAACCTCAATTCTTTCAAGTAAGCTATGACCTACTGGCTCCTATGAATGAGGTGGATCAGTCCTATGGTTGGATGGTCTTGGATAACCTGTTTGAAGAGTTAAAACTAACCGAGTTTCTAAAGACAGTGAAATCGAAATCAGAGTACGATTTGGCTCAAGTTTTAAAACTATTAGTTTTTCAGAGAGTCCTCAATCCAGATAGTAAGTTATCTACTTATGCTTCTCAAGTAAACTTATTTGGTCATTGGGAAATAAGCCTCAACGCTATTTATCGTTCGTTAGATAAGTTGGATACCTTGAAAGAAAAACTTCTGCTTCATCTTCATAAAGAAGTGAGTCGCATGACCAAGCGTGAAGCACGTTTAGTTTTCTACGATGTAACGAACTACTACTTTGAAACAGATATCCCCGATGAGACGGTTGTTTCAGTTGATGGTGAAATTCTAAAAGAAGGACTAAGAAGGCGAGGTCCTAGTAAGGAACATCGTCCCAAACCCATTGTCCAATTAGGATTATTTATGGATACGAATGGAATTCCCATCAGTTATAAGTTATTTAGAGGAAATCAAACAGATCCTATTACCTATCTTCCAGCTGTTGAGGAAGTTAAAAAACAGTTTGGAATTGAGCGTATTGTGGTGGTGGCCGATAAGGCTATGAATAGCTCTTACAATATTTCTGAGATGATTCATCAAAAAGATGGATGGCTCTTCTCCCAGAAGCATCGTGGACGGCGTGGCGCCTCAAAGGAGCTACAAACACAAATTCTAAATCCAAACGATTGGCAATTTAATAAGGAGTTGACCTTCGCAAAGAAGTCCTATCTACGTGAACGCAAGCTGGGAACGAAGAAGGATTCTCCACTTGTCAAAGAGAAAGTTCTGATTACTTGGTCTAAGAAATACGCTGATCGAGAACGGATTCGTCGGGAAGGTGCTTTAGAATATGCCAGCCAACTAACCAATGCGGAACTCTTTCGACAGACCAGTAAAAAAGGAGGCAAGAAATATCTAGACCTCCACTATCTGGATGAAAAAACAGGGGAACTAAAGCCTTTTTCCCCACTTGTTACCATTGACCATGAGCAGGTTGATTTTGATGCTCAGTTTGATGGTGTGAATGTTCTTGTAACAAGTGAAGTTGGAATGACAGATGAAGAGATGTTGGAGGCTTATAAAGAGTTAGCTAAGATTGAGGATTGCTTCCGCATCACGAAGACAGAGCTTGAAAGTAGACCTGTTTATGTATGGACAGAAAATCATATACAGGCACATTTTTTGACTTGTTTTATCGCTTTAATTCATCTTCGACTCCTCCAACATCAAATTAATTGGAAGATGAGTCCAAGGAGAATCGCTAATGCTCTCAACAGTGCCAAAGCAACTAGGTTACAAGATAATTACTATAGACTACAAGAAAGTCCAGATATGCAGCTACTAAATAGACTATTAGGCATGGAATGGAACAAAGGGTTCGTGAAGTTTGAAGAACTCAAAAATTACGCCAAAGCTCCATATACAACACCTAAACGAGATTAAAGAACAGCGAAATCCCTTGTGGCGCAAAGGGTTAGCTGCCCTTTTGTATTTTTTAAGTGATAAAGTCGGGATTATATCTTTAAATCCCGATCAGAC
>NZ_VMLS01000031.1:0-15400 GCF_013276805.1 Streptococcus sp. 1449 | reverse complement strand
TCGTTATTGGGCGGTTACGTTTAATACAAAAAATACGAAGATGATTAGTATAAAAAATACAGGTCAACTTCGTATTTTTTTATTTCCACATAGCATCAATCATTTAGCACAACATTTTAAAAATAATATCTTTACAGAGAAAATGCTATTTAATCTACCAGCTCATTTAATCGTTTTTGAAAATATAAAGCAATACTTTTAGATTCAATAAACTCAAAATATTTTATGACATTGTTCATTTGTTTAATTCCAGATTCTTTAGATTCAGTCAGATATATTTTATATCCTTCTACAAATTTGAATGTAGATTTTTCAAAAACTTTTGTGTCATCTTTTAATAATTTTTTTAATTTCATTTCAAAGTAGTCTGCATATATTAGATGTGAATTTTCAAGGCAACAGAACCAAAAATTTAAACAAGCTGACACAACTAAATTTCTATTCTTGCCGATTTTTTCGTAATAATGTGTACGCTCTAGTATTTCTTTTCCGACCATGTAAATATAATCTATTTCAAAAAGATGATATAAATTACCAATCAGCGTTATCTCATAGGACTCCCATCGTTCCTTCTGGAATAAATAGTCATACACTAAATTTAGATCATCTCTACTAACTACATGATTACAATCTATCTGATTTAATAATCCCTGAACCATAATTGTATTTATTTTATGAGTTTTTCCCCACTCTTCTCAAAAAGTTTTTGTTGCTCATTTTTTATTTCCTCCAACCCTTTAGTATTCAAACTATAAAAGTTCGGAGATAAATTAACCAAAAAATCATCACGCTCCGATCTTTTATAATGTTCTAGGTAATTACAAAAATTCTCTATCGAAACATTGATATTTGATAATAATTCAAAAAACGTTGAAAGAGAAATTTCATTTTCTCCCCTTTCAAATCTAGAAAGTTGAGATTTTGATATAGAATCAGCTGCAGCATACTCTAAAGAATATCCGTTTAATTTTCTAAAATATCGAAAAGCTTCTCCGTAATTTTTCACACTTTCATTCCCTTAACTTTCTTTTCGAGCGATAAACATACCATATTCTTTAGGAATGATCAACATACCATTATTAAACTCACTTTCCAATCTTTTACGTATTATTTCCTCTTCTAGTGAACCTATTTCTGAAATTCCTTTAAACGATTGGATGTATTTAACTAGGTCATCTATACTAGTTACCTGTAACTCATCATCATAGAGTAATGTATCGACAGAGTTAAAACACCTACTCAGGTACCTTTTACCATTTTGTAAAGTAAACGTTTTATTTTCTAAATCTTGATTAACCTCATCTTTAAATAAATTTGCCAAATAATTTACAACTCCATTTTCACCAAATGTAGCACAGTAAAAAATGCCTTCGGTTTTTAAGACCCTATTCACTTCAGAGAGAGCTTTAGGAATATCATTCACATGATGTAGAAGCATATTAGCAATAACAATATCAAAAGTTTCATTCTCAAAAGAAATCTTTTGAATATCCATTATCTCATAGTTGACATTGTCTCTATTTCCAATCACTGACTTCGTTGATTTTACCATATCTTTAGAAAAATCTGTAACAATCAACTGCTTCATTTTATCTATAGAATCACTATTGCTTTTCCACAGTTCTCCTGTACCACATCCTAATTCTAGAACCTTTACTTCATCAGTGATTTGGTAGTTAGAAAATATCCAATTATTAAATCCCAATTTATTTTTTGAATACTTCTTATGCAATTCTACTCGAATATCAAGATTATCATGACTTTTATATTGTTCAATTACTTTATCAATCATTTTAAATGCCCTCCACTCTATAATTTGACATTATATCACAAGAATAAAGATAGTGTTAAATAAGTTGTATAAATGCAAAAAAGGAATATTCCGTTACAGCAAAGTTGTAACACATTTCTATAAAGAAATTTATTCCTACGACTCAATTTAGCATGCTTAACTTCCTAACTCAAAAACCAAGCATCAATTAATTTATCCGTTCTTCTTTTGAAACAGATTTGAACTGATAATTGCTCGTTTTAATTTAAAAAGCTCTTTTGAGCAAAACTTCATTTTTTTAAGAGTCCAAGGCTTGTTGAAGACTCACAAGCCTTGGACTAGAAATTCAAAGATTGGTCCAGCAATTTCTGTCTATCGCTTTTCTACTAGCAAAAAACCTACCTTGAGGCAAGTTTTCATTTATATATCTAATTTCGTAATAGTATAGTAAAATGAAATAAGGACAGTCAAATCGATTTCTAACAATGTTTTAGAAGTAAAGGTGTACTATTCTAGTTTCAATCTACTATAAATTTGATATGAGAATAGTCTTTCTCAACATCCTTATCCAACAAGAATGCTGTGGCGTCCTTCTTAACTTGAACCAGGTCAATATTCTGGGCTTGGGCTGCATAGACGCAGCCACAATAACATTGACGATAGATATCATACTCCTCACACATCTCTACTGAACGTTTGTAGCCTTGATTTTTCTTGAAATCGCTGGGAAGATAGTGGGTCGTGTAAATTTTTTGCACATCGATTCCGATGCTATTGATGGTTTGAGAATTCTTATGAGGACTGATAGTCAAAGCTGAACCAAAGTAGTCAAAGCCCAAGTCCATAGCCACTTGCGCTGTTTTATCAAGTCGGTAGTCAAAATAAACCTTGCAACGGTCGCCACCTTCGGGCTCCTCCTCTAGTCCCCTAACTAGTTTTCGGTATTCATTGGGTTCGTAGGGAGCTTCTAGGTACTGAACCGTATTTCCTGTCCGCTCATTAAAATCACTAACAAGTTTCTTGGTGACATAGACCCGCTTATGGTATTCTACCTTGGGATGGATATTAGAATTGGCAAAATAGATGGTCACATCTGCATACTTGGTCAAATATTCTAGTGTATAGGTACTACAAGGAGCACAGCAAACATGCACGAGAATGGTTGGCCGCTGCTCATTTTTCTCCCATGCTTGTACCATTTTCTGCATGACACGGTCATAATTAATCTTCTGATTGGGGGTCATCTTGCACAGAATTTCTTCTACATCGATCATGTTCTTCTCCTTTTTCTAGTCTTATTTTATCATATAAGTTAGGAGAGCTCAAATCAATTTAGAAGTGAATATTATAAAAAGAAGGGTTAGTCATTCCCTCCTTTTGTGTTTTTTATAAGTTGTTTTCTATAGAAAGCTTACATCATCCCGCCCATCATACTTGGATCCATTGCTGGAGCTGGGGCTACTGGTTCTGGTTTATTGGCTACGACTGCTTCTGTTGTCAAAATCAAGCTGGCTACAGATGCTGCATTTTGTAGGGCTGAACGACTCACTTTAACTGGATCAATGATACCTTGATCAATCATGTTAACCCACTCGCCAGTTGCTGCGTTGAATCCTATACCAAGCTCAGCATTTTTCAAACGATCGATAACGATAGAGCCTTCAAATCCTGCATTGTGAGCAATTTGACGAACAGGTTCTTCCAAAGCACGGAGAACAATATTACGTCCTGTTGCTTCATCTCCTGTCAATTCCAAGGTAGCAACAGCTGGAATCACATTGGCAAGAGCTGTTCCACCACCTGCAACAATACCTTCTTCAACAGCTGCACGAGTAGCGTTGAGGGCATCTTCAATGCGGAGTTTCATTTCTTTCAACTCAGTTTCAGTTGCGGCTCCGACCTTAATAACCGCTACACCACCTGACAATTTGGCCAAGCGTTCTTGCAATTTTTCACGGTCAAATTCAGAAGTTGTAGTTTCGATTTGAGACTTGATAACCGCAACACGGTGAGAAATCGCTTCAGGATTTCCTGCACCTTCTACAATAACCGTGCTATCTTTGTCCACGGTCACTCTCGCTGCTTGACCAAGAGCTTCAATTGTCGCATCTTTCAACTCAAGACCAAGGTCTTCTGTGATAACTGTTCCGCCTGTTAAGATGGCGATATCTTCAAGCATGGCTTTGCGACGGTCACCAAAACCAGGTGCCTTGACTGCTACTACGTTGAAGGTTCCACGAATCTTGTTCAAAACAAGAGTTGGAAGAGCCTCACCATCCACATCATCCGCAATAATCAAGAGTGGACGATTGCTTTGGAGAATGCTTTCCAAAAGTGGCAAGATTTCTTGGATATTGGAAATTTTCTTGTCTGTAATCAAAATGTACGGATTTTCAAGGTCAGCCACCATTTTTTCGCTATCTGTCACCATGTACTGTGAAAGGTAACCACGGTCAAACTGCATTCCTTCTACGACTTCAAGCTCTGTTTCCATACCACGTGACTCTTCGATGGTGATGACACCGTCTTTGCCAACTTTTTCCATTGCTTCAGAGATGTACTCACCAACTTTTTCAGAACGAGAAGATACGGCTGCAACTTGAGCGATAGCTTCTTTATTGGCAACAGGGATGGCGTTGTTTTTCAAAGCTTCAACTGCTGCGGCAACTGCTGTTTCAATCCCACGACGAATACCGATTGGATTTGCACCTGCTGTGACGTTTTTGATTCCTTCACGGACGATAGCTTGGGTCAAGACTGTTGCAGTCGTAGTTCCGTCACCTGCGATATCATTGGTTTTAGAAGCTACTTCTGATACTAACTTAGCACCCATATTTTCAAAATGGTCTTCCAATTCGATTTCTTTGGCAATGGTCACACCGTCATTGGTAATCAAGGGTGAACCGAATGACTTTTCAAGAACGACATTGCGACCTTTTGGTCCCAAGGTTACTTTAACAGTGTCTGCAAGAATATCGACACCACGAACCATGGCTGAACGGGCATCTGATGAAAATTTAATTTCTTTTGACATACTTACTTTCTCCTTCTATTCCTCAATGATTGCCAAAATGTTAGCTTCGCCTACGATGATGTACTTTTCATCTCCATCTTTGACATCAAGACCTGCGTGGGCTTCAACTAAGACACGATCTCCAGTTTTAACACTTGGAGCAACCAAGTCACCGTTCAAGGTACGAACACCTTGTCCAGTAGCCACAACTTGAGCTGTTTTGGTTTTTTCTTGGGCTGAGCCTGCAAGGACAAAGCCCCCAACGGTTTGTTCTTTTTCTTCTATTTTTAAGACCACACGGTCCCCTAATGGTTTCAACATCTGATTTCCTCCATAATGAGATAGATATTATTAGCACTCTTTGAACTTGAGTGCTAATTCATAATTCTATTGTATCACTTGGTCAGAAATAGTCAAGAAAAAAGTCTGACTTTCTCAAGATAAAAAGCCTGAGACCAACTCAGACTTTTTAATTCTTAAAATGGCAATTCTTCCTCTTCCAAGACTAGGTCTGCCAAGTCTTGACCTGCATTATTTTCACGCATGGCACGTTGAGCACGACTTTCCAAGAGTTGGAATCCAGTAACAAGTACTTCAGTCACATAGTTCATTTGACCATTTTTCTCAAAGCGACGGGTACGCAATTCTCCATCCACAGAAATAAGACTACCTTTGGTTGCATAGCTTGCCAAGGTTTCTGCTAGTCTGCCCCATAGAACCATATTAACAAAATCAGCTTCACGTTCCCCGTTTTGGTCTTTGTAACGACGGTTGACTGCAATAGTCGCTCGCGCTACTGACTTGTCATTGTTGGTTTTGTGCAATTCTGGTGTAGACGTTAAACGTCCAATCATGATAACTTTATTATACATATTTTTTCCTCCTACTTATCTATTCGTAGGAAATCAAAAAAAGTTACAGAAATTTGTAACTTTTCGAGAAAATTTTTTAGTTTTTATGAACCATGAAACCTGTCGCTTGTTGATTGGCCATGATGGTCATATCTGTAATCTGAACACGACGAGGTTGACTGGTCACATAGACTACTGTGTCTGCGATGTCTGGTGCCTGCAAGGCTTCGATTCCCTGATAAACCGTCGCAGCTCGTTCTTTATCACCGTGAAAACGCACTGTAGAAAAATCTGTTTCAACAATTCCAGGCTGAATGGTCGTCACCTTGATATCCGTTGCGATGGTATCAATTCGCAGTCCATCCGAAAAGGTCTTAACCGCAGCCTTGGTAGCTGAGTAAACAGCGGCACCAGCATAGGCATAAATTCCTGCGGTTGACCCCATATTGATGATATGTCCTTGATTGGCTTTTACCATTGCTGGCAAGAAAGAGCGAGTGACTGCCATTAAACCTTTGACATTGGTATCCAGCATGGTCAACATATCCAACTCTTCATAGTCCTGATAGGGTGCCAAGCCAAGAGCTAGTCCAGCGTTATTGACCAATATATCAATCTGACCTATCGTTTCTAGAATATCGGAGCAGACAGTCTTGACCATGGCCATATCCGTCACATCTAGTGAAAAAGTCCAAACTGTTTGATTTGGATAGAATGCTGCAAACTCCGACTTAAGAGTTTCTAATCTGTCTGTCCGTCGTCCAGTTAGAACGACATTCTCACCCTGCTCCAGATAAGCACGCGCAATTGCTTCACCAATACCTGATGTCGCTCCTGTAATCACTACATTTTTTGCCATCTTATTTCCTTCTATCTGGTCTATCAGATACTAACAACTTCTTAGGCAGTCCAGTGTTTAGCTGGGTCGAATGGTGTTCCGACAACTTGGTCTTCTGATAATTCAATAATACCACGTTTTTGTGGAGCATTTGGCAGATGCAATTCACGAGGACTGCACATCATTCCAAAACTCTTTTCACCACGAAGTTCGCCTGGGAAAATAAGATTGCCTTTGGGCATCATAGCTCCAGGAAGAGCGACAATGGTTTTCAACCCCACACGCGCATTGGGAGCCCCTGCAACGATTTGCACGATCTTATCACTTGCGACTGCAACTTGGCAGATGTTGAGGTGGTCACTATCTGGATGGGCTACCATCTCAACAATTTCACCAACAACAAACTTAGGTTCCTTGTCATTGACAATTTCTTCTGTAAAACCTTCCGCCTGTAATTCTTGGTTCAAACAAGCGACTTGCTCATCTGATAAAAAGACTTGACCTCGCTCTGCAATTTCAAACAAGCTCGAAACCTCAAAAATGTTCCAAGCTACTGTTTCCCCATTTTCTTTGAGGAAAACACGGGCTACCTTGCCTTTGCGTTCCACATTCAGTTTGGCATCTCCGCTATTTTTCACGATGACCATAAGGACATCACCGACATGTTCTTTGTTGTATGTAAAAATCATTGTTTACTTTTTCTCCTATTTCAATCCTGCTAAAAAATCGTTAATTTGCTCCTTACTTTTACGGTCGCGATTGACAAAACGACCGATTTCCTTGTCCTTTTCTAGAACAACAAGGCTAGGAATTCCGTAAACATCCCAGAGTTTGGCCAAATCCATATACTGATCTCGGTCCATTCGAATAAAGGTGAACTCTGGATTGGTCTCCTCAATCTCTGGTAAGACAGGATAAATATAACGGCAATCGCCACACCAGTCTGCCACAAAAAGGAAGACCTTCTTGCCCGCTTTTTCCACTAAAGATGCTAATTCTTCTAAACTTGCTGGCTGTATCATAAGACTTCCTCCTCATAGACTAGGTCTTCATTTTCATAGACAAAGGTATAATGACGGCCATCCTCAAAAATGACGCCACCAAGCAAGCTCTCCAGACTGCTTTCGTAAACTTGAACATAGAGGGTCGCAATTTCCCCCATGTCGGAAAAATGGTCTCGCACAATCTCTGTCAACTCTTCCTGAGTCTTCATGAGCTTACGGTCATCTGCAACTTTTTTCGTAGCAAGAGCAAGGCTTCCGATACCTAGCAGAGCCAAGCCTGCCATCCACATTTTTTTAGCTTTCATACCATTCATTTTAACACAAAAAAGGCTTCAGGACAAATGAGGAAGCAGCAGAAAAGCAAGTAAAAAGCCTCTTCCTTTAAGGAAAAGGACTTCTTATACTAAGAGCAAACTAGGAAGCTAGCCGCAGGCTGCTCAAAGCACTGCTTTGAGGTTGTAGATAGAACTGACGAAGTCAGCTCAAAACACTGTTTTGAGGTTGTGGATGAAGCTGACGTGGTTTGAAGAGATTTTCGAAGAGTATTATTCTTATTGCCAGGCGCCTGAGTTATCAACGTAGTAACCATCAGGTGTGTAGGTATTGCGAAGCATCTTACCTGATGAAGCTAGATAATACCACTTGCCATTATCTTTGACCCAATCATTCGCTAGCATGGCTCCAGAAGAACTTACATAATACCATTCTCCCTTGTCATAAACCCAAGTGCTTGCTTTCATGGCTCCTGAGCAATTAAAGGTTCAAAAAACTGTCCAATATCATTCATTTTTTTAAAACATTTGACACTACATCATCCACGCTGTAGGACATAGATACATCAAACGTAAGAGCCAAAATATCGAAAAATATACAACTTTTAAAGGCAACATTTCATTTTTTAAAGTCTAACAACCATAGAACTGAAATCAGAGCAAGGCATCAATTTCCTACTCTTAGTACGCCTATTTTGATGATTGAAGTGAAGATTTTTTATTTAACGTAGACAATTCCCAACTTCCCAAAGGCCACATCTCCACGGATAATCAAGGTTTTGCTGGTTGGGGCTAGAGGGGCATCTGCCTTGGCTACACCACAGAAAGTTTCCACCTTCAAATCAACTCTCCAATGTTGGGGAACATAGATAACTGCATTGCCAAAACCAACTTCTACTTTCAGGGTTGCAGTGTCTCCTAAAATCTCTGCATTGTCGTAATATATCTTGGCATTTCCGAAGCCAACTTCTACTTGGTCTTCTACCAATTCTTGATTTTGCTTGTAGAAAGTCCCAGTCCCAAAAGCGACTTCCTTATCTGTAAGAATGGTCTTTTCACCATCATACCACCATTTTTTCCCGTTCCAAGTTCTGTTAGAATGAGTGAGTACGCTGACACCCATTACGATTAAAATACTAGCCCAGAACAATGACTGATTTGGAATCGGTAAAATGTCATAAAAATGATTAGCAATCATGAGAGCTACAAAAGTTGTAAAAACTGCTGATGTCAGATGACGACGAAGCAAAGCTTCAACTGATTGATAGGCAAAAAATGCAATACCAAGCAAGGGCCAAATATGCCCTCCCAGAGAAGGGATTCCAAAATTTCCTTGTAATAATATTAAAGCCGCCAAAATAAGCAACACAATACCAAATGCTTTCTTTTTCATGTTCTTACCTCATGTTTCTTAGATTTTCTTTTAGGAGGGATTGGTAATGCCGTGACACATGAACCTCCTTGTGGGTCTGATAAAAGGAAATGGTGCCCGTTCCTGAAAAGGACTTGTCCACCGAATAGATTTGCCGAATATTAGCGATCGTTGACTTGGATACCCGACTAAAATAACGAGGAAGGATAGCCTCTAACTCATAGAGTTTAAGCCGAACCTCGTAGGCGTCTTTCTGGGTATGGGCGTAAATCTTGCTACCTTCTGTCTCAAAGAAGAGAATTTCCGACAAGTCCAGATAATATTCACCTGTTCCCTTGTAAAAAATCAACCGAGGAGACTTGGATTCTTGCAAGAGGCGCTGTAAATCCGCAATCTCATCTGTCAAAGCCGCTGCCTTGATGACAATTTCAGTTTCCTCTAAATTGCTGTCAATTTCGATTCGTAACTTCATTCCATCTCCTTTCTGACTCTACTATATCAAAGGCAAAATAAGAAAACAAGAGCAAAAAAGCAAGTGGTTACTTTAGGCACGTAAGTGGTTCTAGGACCGCCTTATACTCTTCGAAAATCAAATTCAAACCACGTCAGCGTCGCCTTACCGTACTCAAGTACAGCTTGCGGCTAGCTTCCTAGTTTGCTCTTTGATTTTCATTGAGTATTAACTTACAGGTCAAAATAGAAAGAAAAGCACACCCCACACAAGACCACAAATATAACCAACTACTACATCCTTGGGATAATGCACTCCCCCTAAGACTCTCACTAGACCGAGGAGGGCTGATAATGTCAAACAAATCATCCCCATAGTTAGACTAGCATGCAAGCAAGCCATGGAGATAATGGTTGCTGAAAAGACATGACGACTGGGCATAGACTGACCAGGACTATCTCTGTCAAGCAAGGGTTTAATATCCCATTCCTCATAAGGCCTAGGAGCATTGATTTTCTTACGAAGAAAGGACAAAATCACAAAACCTGACGCTGGAATAAACAAATAGATTCCGACCTGTGTCCCAAGTCCTTGTTGGAGATAGGTAATTGCTAACAAGGTTAGATAAATCATAGGCATAACTACTGTCATGAACCGATTGAAAGCTCTTAACAGTCTCAGAAAGATAGGCTTATTTTCAATCTTACCAGCAATATGGTCATACCATTCTTGATAATTTTTCATATATTTTCTCATTACTTACTCAAATTTTGCTTGCAGGGAAACACTTATCTTCTAGTATAGTGCAGAAAAAGAAGGCCGTCAAGCCTTCTTTGGATTTATTCTTCTGCTTCGTCTTCTGTAAACTGACTGTTATAGAGGTCAGCGTAGAAACCAGCTTGCGCCATCAGCTCATCATGATTTCCTTGCTCGATGATATTGCCATCTTTCATAACCAGAATAAGATCAGCATTTCGGATAGTAGACAAGCGGTGGGCGATGACAAAGGACGTTCTGCCTTCCATCAAACGATCCATGGCTTTCTGAATCAATTCCTCTGTACGGGTATCAACAGAAGAAGTCGCCTCATCTAGGATTAGGAGTGGCGCATCTTTTAACAAAGCACGAGCAATGGTCAATAGTTGTTTTTGCCCGACAGACAAGGTCACTGTATCATCCAAGACGGTATCATAAGCATCTGGTAGGGTCATAATAAAGTGGTGAATCCCTACAGCCTTGCTAGCTTCAATCACGCGCTCATCACTAATACCCTTTTGGTTATAGATGAGATTATCTCGGATAGTACCTTCAAAGAGCCAAGTATCCTGCAAGACCATTGAAAAGGCATCGTGTACTTCCGAACGCTTCATATCCTTGGTATCCACACCATCGATACGGATACTTCCCTTATCAATCTCATAGAACTTCATCAAAAAATTGACAATGGTTGTCTTACCAGCTCCGGTCGGTCCGACAATGGCAACCTTTTGACCTGCATGAGCGGTCGCAGAAAAGTCATGAATAATGGTTCGCTCTGGTGTATAACCAAAGGAGACTCGATCAAAGACTACTTGACCTTTCATATCGCTCAATTGTCTTTCTTTATGGGATTCATCTTCCATCTCCTCTTCAGCTAGGAATTCGAAGACACGTCCCATGGCTGCACTAGCCTGCTGCAAACTAGTAATCCCTTGGGCAATTTGTGAAAGAGGCTGAGAAAAGATACGAACGTAGGCCATAAAGGCAACGATAATCCCGATACTGATGTGCCCATTTAAGGCCAAGGCTGCACCAACGATAATCACCAAGGCATAGCTAAAGTTCCCAATAAACATCATAATCGGCATCATAATCCCTGAAATAAATTGAGATTTCCAAATACTGTCATACAGACGATGGTTTAATTTCGCAAGCTCTTCTTTCGTACTCTCGATAGCATTATAACTGGTCACCACATTATGGCCAGAGTACATTTCCTCCACATAGCCATTGACAGCTGCCAAATCTTGTTGCTGACTCTTAAAGAAGCCCTGGGATTTTCCCATAAAGACAGACACGAAAGCAAAACCAACAAGAGTTGAAACAACCGTCACCAAGGCTAAAATCCAGTTCATCCCAAACATGGTTACCAAGACTGCTAAGACCAATAAACTAGATGAAAGAACTGTTCCCAGACTTTGATTAAGGGACTGGGCTGCAGTGTCAACGTCATTGGTTACACGAGACAAAGTATCTCCTTGAGAATGTCCATCAAAATATCCCAATGGAAGGCTATTGATTTTCTCTGCAATAGCTCTTCTCAAACGCTCTGAAAAACGTTGAATAGCTGTTGTAAACAGAAAGGCCTGTAAATAATTTGATAGAAGTCCGATCACATAAATCACAGCCAAAAAACCACCAATAGCTGCAACCGCCGCGACATCCACACTTGTTTCCAGACCACTGGCAATAATATTAGTCATTTCCTTGATGCGGGTTGGACCATATACAGTAATGATATTGGATACGATTGTTGCTAGAAAGGCGATTAGAAGGGCAAACTGGAGGCCTGCAAGATAGGGTTTACTCTGTTTCCAGAGAGACATTTTCTTATTTTCCATGTTCCAATTCCTCCTTCGATAGTTGTGAATAAGCAATTTCTTGGTAAACTTCGTTATTAGCTAGAAGTTCCTTGTGGGTGCCTTGTCCCACGACTTTTCCTTGATCCAAGACCAAAATCAAATCTGCATCCATAATCGTTGAAATGCGTTGTGCAACGATAAGCTTGGTCATAGACTTGGTTTTTTCTGCTAGCTCTTGGCGTAGGACACGGTCTGTCTTGTAGTCCAAGGCTGAGAAGGAGTCATCAAAGATGAGGATTTCTGGCTTCCGAGCTAAGGCACGCGCAATTGCCAGACGTTGTCTTTGACCACCTGAGAAGTTGGTTCCTCCTTGGGCCACTTCTGACGCTAAGCCCGCTTCCTTGTCTTCGATAAAGTTCTTAGACTGGGCCAATTCCAAGGCTTGCCACATAACTTGCTCACTAAGCGGTGTTTCTTGACTCTGTCCAAAGTCTAAATTACCCTTGACATCACCTGAAAAGAGAACCGCTTTCTGGGGAATATAACCAACCTTGTTGCGCAAATCATTCAAGTCATAGTCTTGAACATTAACACCGTCCACCAGAATTTCTCCTGCTGACACATCGTAGAATCGTGGAATCAGATTGACCAGAGTTGATTTACCAGAACCTGTTGACCCAATAAAGGCCACTGTTTGACCAGCTTCTGCTCTAAAGCTAACATGTTCGATAACTGCCTCCGAATTTGACGCATAGCGGAAGGTCACATCCTTAAATTCGACCTGACCTTTGAGGTTTTCATCAGCCAGCTGCACTTGAGCAGGGTTTTGGATAGAAGAATGCAAATCTAAAACTTGATTAATCCGCTTAGCAGAGACCATAGTTCGGGGAAGAACGATGAAGAGTGCTCCCATGAGAAGGAAGCCCATGACAACCTGCATGGCATAAGACATGAAAACAATCATGTCACTAAAGAGAGGCAGACGCGCTATCGGAGCAGCGTCGTTAATCACATAGGCCCCAATCCAGTAAATCGCCACACTCAAACCACTTGAAATCCCCATCATGATAGGGTTCAAAATAGCCATAAGACGGTTGACAAACAAATTCAAGCGTGTCAATTCATCATTTGCTACTGCAAATTTTTCATTTTGGTATTCCTCTGCATTGTAGGCACGAACGACGCGAATACCTGTTAAACTTTCACGAGTAATACTGTTCAGTTTATCAGTCAGCCCCTGAATCAAGGACTGTTTTGGAAAGGCTAGCGTCATCAAAACGGTCGTCATCAAAACATTGACAATCACTGCCACAAGAACGGCCCAGAGCCAGTATTCTGAATGACCTAAAATCTTCCCAATAGCCCAGATAGCCATAATTGGACCACGCGTAACTACTTGCAAGCCCATGGTAATCAACATTTGAACTTGAGTAATGTCATTGGTGGTACGCGTCAAGAGACTAGGAATAGAGAATTTCTTAATCTCTGTCTGCGAGTAATCCAAAACTCGGTTAAAAATATCACTTCTCAGCCTACTAGTATAAGAAGCCGCCACTCGGGATGCAAAAAATCCAACTGCAACTACGGACAAGAAGGCAAGAAAGGACATTCCCACCATCATGCTTGCCGGCTGCCACAACTCATCTAAATTAGTTCCTTGACTACCTAGCAAATCCGTAATTTTCGAGATATAGGTCGGCACTTCCAACTCTAGATAGACCGAAAAGCAAGTAAAGAGAATGGCTAGTAAAATCATCCCCCATTCTTTTCTACTAATTCGTTTTGCTAATTTCTTCATTCTCTCCTCCTATCCCCTTGATATTTTCCTGTAGTTGACCGAGAACTTTCTCAAAAATCAGTAATTCATCTTCATCAATGTCTTCCATCAACTGCTTGTCTATGCGTTCAAAGAAGGCCTTAACCTGTTTCATCTGAGAACGTGATTTGTCCGTCAGACGAACAAATTTAGCCCGCTTATCGCTAGGACTCGCCTCCAATTCCACCAAACCATTTTGCACCATACGCTTGACCAAATTACTAGCAACAGACTTGGTAATATTGAGTTCCTGCTCGATATCTTTAATCAAGACCAAGTCTTGGTTTTTCTCACGATTATCCAAAAAACGCACAACCTGACCTTGAGGTCCACCCATAAATTCAATACCACAACGTTTGGCTTCCTTTTGCACCATGAGGTGAATCTGATGACCAAAACGCTTAAAGACTAACATCGGTTTATCCATACTAACCCCTTTCTAATCATTGCATTTAGTTCCTAGGAGAACTATTTTATCATTTTCAGAAAAGAGATGTCAAGAAAAAGTTTTCATGAGAACTATTTTCTTGATTAAAAAAATCCCAAGTGATTTTTTCACTTAGGATCATATTCTCTAGGTTAAATTAGAACCCATCTACGTTTGTGTAGATTTTTTGTACGTCTTCGTCGTCTTCAAGGACGCTGTAAAGTTTTTCAAAGGTTTCAAGGTCATCGCCTGACAATTCCACTTCTGATTGAGGAATCATTTCCAATTCAGTCACTTGGAATTCTTCGATACCTGACTCACGAAGGGCAACGATAGCCTTGTGAAGGTCAGTTGGCGCTGTGTAAACTGTGATTGTTCCTTCTTCTGCTTCTACATCATCCACATCCACATCTGCTTCGAGCAATTGCTCAAAGACCGCGTCCGCATCTTCACCTGCAAATACAATAACACCTTTGTTATCAAAGAGGTAAGAAACAGAACCTGAAGCGCCCATGTTTCCGCCGTTTTTACCAAAGGCTGCACGGACATTAGCCGCTGTACGGTTAACGTTTGAAGTCAAAGTATCCACGATCAACATAGAACCATTTGGTCCAAAACCTTCGTAACGTCCTTCTGTAAAGGTTTCGTCTGTGTTTCCTTTTGCTTTATCAATCGCTTTATCAATAACGTGTTTTGGCACTTGGGCTTGTTTAGCACGGTCGATAACGAATTTCAAAGCTGAGTTTGATTCTGGATCTGGATCACCTTTTTTAGCTGCTACATAGATTTCTACACCAAATTTTGCATATACTTTAGAGTTAGCTCCATCTTTAGCCGTTTTCTTGGCTACGATATTGGCCCATTTACGTCCCATTAGGAATCTCCTTTTTTCACATTTTAATCTTTCTTATTATAACACAAGTTTTTTCGATTTTCACTAGAGGAAATGGATTTTATTCAGTAAATCCAACTAGGATAGCACTTTTGTTGCCAAGATGGTCTTGCCGGGACTTTGACAGTTGTG
>NZ_VMLS01000030.1:0-18246 GCF_013276805.1 Streptococcus sp. 1449 | reverse complement strand
TGATAAAGTCGGGATTATATCTTTAAATCCCGATCAGACATTTCAGTACCTGACTTATCCTCAATGAAAATCTCTTCAAACTGCGTCAGATCTATCTGCAACCTCAAAACAGTGTTTTGAGCAACCTGAGGATAGCTTCCTAGTTTGCTCTTTGATTTTCATTGAGGATTATTTTCAAATCCCCCCAACTCAACAAGTATCTTTGAATTCCAGTCAATTTCTAGCACTGTTTGAAACGTTTCAGCGGGCTATTTCAGATTCGGTCCACTATTCCTTTCCAAAAACATTGCATATTGCGCCGAAGGAATTGCTCACACTATCCCCAAGCACAAAACCCTCAGTCGACTGACCGAGGGTTCCTTTTCATTATTCAAGAACTTGATTAGCTCAATGCATCCAAGGCATCATCCATTGAAAGAACTTCGTGGAAGACACGTTGTGTCAATTCAGTTTTTTGTTCTGGAGTGAGGTATTTAGTGTTTACACAGTATCCAGAGATACGTACGATAACGTCTTCACCTGACATAATCTTTTCGTAAACATCGTTCAAGTCCATAACGTTCAAGTTAACGTGTTGTCCACCGTTTTCGAAGTAACCATCAAGGATTGTTACCAAGTTATCAACTTGTTCGTCACGAGTCTTACCAAGAGCGCGAGGTGATACTTGTGTAGTCAATGAGATACCATCAGCTGCATAACTAAAGTCAAGGCTAGAAAGTGAATTCAAGTTTTGCAACCATCCACCTTTAGCTTTGTTAGATGGGTTAGCACCTGGTGAGAAGAATTCAAGTTTAGACAAGTTCACAGAACCATCTTCGTTGAGGTATACACCTTTGTGGACTGGTGAGTTACCAGTTTGTTTAGAGTAAGCAACGTTAGATGTGATTGTCAAAAGTGATACAGTAGCTTCTGCGTCTTTGTAAAGTTTGTGGCTACGTAGACGAGTAGTGTAAGCTTCGATCAACCATTCTGCCAATTCGTTTGAACGTGGGTCATCTTCACCCCAACGTGGGTATTCACCGATTGTTTCGTAATCGTAGATATAGCCATTTTCGTCACGGATTGGTTTAACTGTAGCGTACTTAATAGCTGACAATGTGTCAACAGTGTTGGCAAATCCACAGATACCGAATCCCATGTTGGCACGTTGTTTAGTTGGCAAGAAGGCCATTTGAACAGCTTCGTAGTTGTATTTATCAGTCATGTAGTGAATGATGTTCAAGGCATCTACGTAAGTGTCAGTCAACCAGTCAAGAGATTTTTCAAAGTTAGCTTTAACTGATTCAAATTCAAGAACTTCGTCACGGATTGGTTCGATGTCAAATACTTTGTAGTCTTTGTGAACATCGTCGTAACCACCGTTCAAACCAGTAAGAAGGGCTTTCAATACGTTTACACGCGCACCGAAGTACTGGATGTTGTGGCGTTGTTCTTCATTTTCTGGGTCAAGTGGAGACACACAGCATGAGATACAACTCATTTCACCATATCCGTCTTTAGCCATTGTTGTTACACCTTCGTATTGGATAGAAGAGTGTTTGTGGCTCATGTGCATACAGTAGCGGCGGAAGTTGTATGGCAATTTATCAGTCCAAAGAACTGTCAAGTTTGGTTCTGGAGAGTTACCGATGTTGTCAAGAGTGTTCAAGAAACGGTAGTCCATCTTAGTAACACGGTGACGACCGTCGTTACCCATACCAGCCATAGAAGTTGTGATGAAAGTTGGGTCACCTGAGTACAATTGGTCGTAAGCTTTTGTCCGAGCAAATTTAACTGTACGAAGTTTCATAACGAAATCATCAACGAATTCTTGGATTTCTGATTCAGTAAATGTACCACGAGCAAGGTCACGTTCTGCAAAGATGTCCAAAACGATTGGTACACGTCCTAGAGATGTAGCAGCACCGTTGATAACACGGCAGACAGACATGAAGGCGATGTTAACCCATTGGATCGCTTCTTTAACGTTCATCGCTGGTTTGCGAACATCAACTCCGTAAAGGTCACCCAAGCGAACAACTTGTTGCAATGCTTGGTATTGAAGGTTGATTTCTTCACGAAGACGGATTGTTTCTTCATCAATTTCTTCGATTGCATTCCAGTCGTTTACTTTTTCTTGCATCAAGTAGTCTGCACCGTAAAGAGCAAGACGTGCGTAAACACCGATGATACGTCCGCGTGAGTATGCATCTGGAAGACCAGTTACAGTGTGTGCGTGACGTGCGCGACGAATGTTTGAAGTGTAGGCACGGAAGATACCGTCGTTAACTGTTGTTACGTATTTAGTAAAGATTTCGTGAACAGCTGGATCTGGTTCGTATCCATTTTCTTTCAAAGTTGTTTCAGCCATACGGATACCACCTTTTGGCATGAAGTTCAATTTGAAGAGTTCATCGTTTTGGATACCGAAGATAACTTCATTTTCTTTATCGATAAATCCTGCTGGGATATCAGCGATAGATGTTGGACGAGTGTCCATTGGGAAACGAGTTTCTTCGTAGTGAGCCTTCGTTTCTTCTACAATTTTTTTGATGTGAAGTGAACGTTCTGTTGGTCCTGCAAGGAAGCTTTCGTCTCCATCGTAAGGTGTGTAGTTAGCTTGTACGAAGCGTGATACACTTGCTTTTTCTTTCCAATCTACGCCTTTGAAGCCTTCCCAAGCTTTGTCAAAAATATCTTGTGCTTCAACAACTGTTTTAACAACCATGTTAATGTCCTCTTTTTTCTTTCTAGTAACAACCATCTGTTACATTCATGAGACAAGTATACCATACAGTAACCGATTTCAACAAGTGGAAAATCCCTATTTTTACACTTTCTTTTCTAAAACAGTCTATATTTTATTTCAAACTGTATTATATTTTTGAAAAAATAAAGTCCTTTTTTCTTTTTTTCAGAAAAAAGGGTATAATAAAAGAAAATAAGCGGTAAAAAGGGGGCTAGGCATGTTGATTTTTCCTTTGTTAAATGATTTGTCAAGAAAAATCATCCATATTGACATGGATGCCTTTTTTGCTGCGGTGGAAATCAGAGATAATCCTAAACTCAGAGGAAAACCTGTCATTATCGGCAGTGACCCTCGGCAAACAGGTGGGCGGGGAGTCGTTTCTACCTGTAGCTATGAGGCACGAGCTTTTGGTATCCATTCAGCCATGAGCTCTAAGGAAGCCTATGAGCGTTGTCCCCAGGCCGTCTTCATCTCGGGGAATTATGAGAAATACAAAGCTGTGGGACTCCAGATTCGAGCTATCTTTAAGCGCTATACAGATTTAATAGAACCCATGAGCATTGACGAAGCCTATTTGGATGTGACAGAAAATAAACTCGGGATCAAGTCAGCGGTCAAAATTGCTCGCCTCATTCAAGAGGATATCTGGCAAGAACTCCATCTAACTGCTTCTGCTGGCGTTTCTTACAACAAATTCTTGGCTAAAATGGCCAGTGATTATCAAAAACCACATGGTTTGACAGTGATTCTACCTGACCAAGCTGAGGATTTCCTCAAACAAATGGATATTTCCAAGTTTCATGGAGTAGGAAAAAAGACTGTAGAACGTCTTCATCAAATGGGCGTTTTTACTGGCGCTGACCTACTTGAAGTCCCTGAAGTGACCCTAATAGATCGTTTTGGTAGACTGGGTTATGACCTTTATCGAAAGGCTCGTGGCATCCACAATTCCCCAGTCAAATCCAATCGCATCCGTAAGTCAATCGGGAAGGAGAAAACCTATGGGAAGATTCTCCGTGCCGAGGAAGATATCAAAAAAGAGCTGACTCTTCTATCAGAAAGAGTCGCTCTCAATCTCAGTCAACAAGAAAAATCTGGAAAAATTGTCATTTTGAAAATCCGCTACGAGGACTTTTCAACTCTCACTAAACGAAAAAGTCTAGCTCAAAAAACACAGGATGCTAGCCAGATAAGCCAAATAACCCTACAACTCTATGAAGAATTAAGCGAGAAAGAAAGAGGTGTCCGCCTGCTGGGGATTACCGTGACTGGATTTTGAAACTCAATGAAAATCAAAGAGCAAACTAGGAAGCTAGCCGCAGGCTGCTCAAAACACTGTTTTGAGGTTGCAGATAGAGCTGACGCGGTCTGAAGAGATTTTCAAAGAGTATAAAACCTTGAAGAGCTGCCCCTTCAAGGTTTTTCTTATACAAATAAACGGACAAAACTGTAAAGTAGCAAGACACTACCAAGCACGATGCGGTATTTACCAAAAAGGGTAAAATCGTGTTTTTTCACATAACTTGTCAAAAAGCGAATAGCCACCATGCTGACTGCAAAAGCGACTCCCATCGCAACCAAGAGCAAGAACAATTGTCCAAAGCTCAAGAGCTGTCCTGCTTTCAAAAATTTGAAAATCTTTAAGGCACTAGCTCCAAACATAACAGGAATCCCTAGATAGAAGGTAAATTCTGTCACAACTGAACGACTGGTTCCATTTAACAAACCACCGACGATTGTAGCTCCAGAACGGCTTGTCCCTGGTAAAAGGGCAAGAACTTGGAAGAGTCCGATATAGAAAGCTGTTGTATAAGGAAGCTTGTCCAACTCTGTCACACTTGGCTCGATAGCACGCGCTTTATTACGTTTTTCCAAATAGATAAAGGCAATCCCATAGATAATCAACATGAGAGCAACAGAAACCATGTTATGGAAGTGGGTATCAAACCAATCATCAAACTTAAAGACGGCAAGTAAAGGCAAGGTCGCAATCAAGACCTTCAGCCATAGTCTCCAAGTCTTACGAACTTCCTGCTTGTCCTTAGTCGGTTTGAAAGGATTGAGCTTGTTAAAGTAGATTACCATGACCGCCAAAATCGCACCAAGCTGAATCACGACATTAAACATGGAAATAAAGGCTTCGTTTTGATTTTGGTATTGGATAAATTCCTCTGCTAAAATCAAGTGACCTGTACTGGAAATCGGCAACCATTCCGTAATTCCTTCAACAATCCCGAAGAAGATAGATTTTAAAATTTCAATAAGATACATAGATTACTCCTTTTTCTATCTTCCATTATAGCATATTTTTCAATCTATGGCAGTTCTCTTTAAAAGGCACCGATACTTCCACCACCTCCGCCTCCAGAGAAACCACCGCCAGAACTTCCACTTCCAGAAGATACAGAGTAGGTACTTGCTGTATTTGCGACACTGGCATAATGGCTCATTTGCGCGCTTGAATGATAAAACATACTGTGCCAGCCATAAGCTACATAGAGGTTGATATCTGGATTTTCCACTTGAATCTGATGAACCTTCATCAAATGGCTGACCTTGTCCGCATAGCCAAATAAGGTCGCATAGACCAAGAGGCGATTCCAGACCACAATACTTTCCAATTCAGCCTGATCCAATCGCGCAATCTCACGCAACATATTTTCAAAACTGGTCCAGAGATAGTAGACCTCTGCTCCTGCTTCATTTAGGACACCATCACGATTATCTAATCGAAGCTTCCAATAATAGAAAACAGCCAAAACCAAACCTAGAAAACCAAGTATTGGCAAGGGGAGGTAAAGATAGCCATAAACGTCCAAACTGTACAAGAACAAACCAAATCCAATAAATAGGGGCAAGATAGTGGAGAGTCCCATACCCACTTGCAAGGCCTTTTCCCCACCAGTTAAAGGACGATAGTAATCTGGGAGCCCCCAGAAGAAAACCCTGTCTCTGACCCCTTCTTGCATCTCTTTTAATACTGCTTCGAAAGAAGATTTAAGCTGACGCCCCTTTGCTTGAATCCGTTTTTCATCAGAGACTTTTGCTCTACGATAAAGACTATCAGATACCTTGTAATCCGCAAACAAATTGGAAAGAGTTTCTTCTTTTTTGCCTGAAAAAGCCAGATTTAGACAGTCTTTCTCAAAGCTTGACAAACCATCTTCTTTTACTAGCCTCAAACCAACTGCATCTCCTTCTGAAATGATAGAGACATTTCCACGGTCTATCACATCTAGCAAGGTAGCTTGAATAAGTTGGTCAAAGGTGAATTTGCCAGCCCCCTTGACCAAGGGACTCACTTCCTCCAAGGAGGTCGAGTAGACAGCCTCTGATAAAACCATAGGCTCTAATTCCATTGGTGGTTCATAGAGACGATGATTTTTGGCATATTTGACTGAAGGAGTGGTCTTTCTTCTATAGATAAAATAGAAGCAGACACTCAATAACAAGGAGATAGAAAGTATCGAAGGTAAGACCCAAGTAAGGAGTTGTTTACTTTGCTCTTTTTCTTTAACAATCGAGTCTTCTACCTTATTAAATTCTTCTAAATGATTTCCTTTCAATCCCTGATCCCTAGCGCTAGCAAAATCAGTTCGAGGCCAATAGGCATGCAATTCAACTCCACGCTTAGCCGGAAGATTGTCCAAACGAATAGTATAATCAAGGCTACTCTTTTCAATCGTTCCCTCTCTAAAAAGTTTCCCTGTATGGAAAAAGAGTTTTTCAGCTCCCTTGTCTCCCCTTACATGAAATTCAAACTTGCCAATAGCCCCTGAACTATCTGTTAAAGGTTGCCAATTTAATTCAGCAATGTCATCATATAGGAAAAGCAAATTTTTTAAGTTCCATGTAAGCTCAACTTCAACTGTGTCGCCTTCCTGGCCTGGATTATAGACTCTCACAGTATAACCATTCGCTTCTTCTGTCACTTCGCTCGTAACGTCTGCTAGTTCAGCACCATTTTTCGCAGCCTGAACCTTTGGATGAGGATCAATGTCAAATCCACTAGGCATCTTGCCAGCACGTCCAAGTCCCACGATTTGGCCCTTAAAGTCCTCCTCAAACTGATAAACTATCTTTTGTCTAAATTCTGCCGTATTGTCTGCATGAATATACAAATCCCCTTGATAAGAGTTTATCTTGAAATCAATGGCGAAAACAGAAAGTGGCAGAAGGCAAAACAAGCCAAACATCAGTAAGAAAAAAGTTTTTTTCATCAACTAAGCCCCCTTTTTATCTTTCTTATCATTATAGCATTTTTTCGTAAGTAAAGGCTTACTTATGTTGAAAAATTACGCATTTTTCGATAAAATAGGAGACAGTTATTTTTTAATAGATTAGAATAGGAGAAATCATGAGAAAAATATACTTATCTATTTTCACAAGTCTCTTGCTGATGCTAGGACTTGTCAATGTTGCTCAAGCCGATGAATATTTACGCATCGGGATGGAAGCAGCATATGCCCCCTTTAACTGGACCCAGGATGATGATAGCAATGGAGCTGTCAAAATCGATGGAACCAACCAGTATGCCAACGGATACGATGTTCAAATCGCCAAGAAAATCGCTAAGGACTTAGGTAAAGAACCTTTGGTTGTTAAAACCAAGTGGGAAGGTCTAGTCCCTGCCCTTACTTCTGGTAAGATTGACATGATTATCGCAGGTATGAGTCCTACTGCCGAGCGTAAACAAGAAATTGCCTTTTCAAGCAGTTACTACACTAGCGAACCAGTTTTGCTTATCAAAAAAGATTCTGCCTACGCAAATGCTAAATCTTTGGATGACTTTAATGGTGCGAAAATCACTTCTCAACAAGGTGTCTACCTCTACGACTTGATTGCACAAATCTTAGGTGCTAAAAAAGAAACAGCTATGGGAGACTTCGCTCAAATGCGCCAAGCTCTTGAGGCTGGTGTCATCGATGCCTATGTTTCTGAACGCCCAGAAGCTCTGACTGCTGAAGCTGCTAACTCTAAGTTCAAGATGGTCCAAGTAGAACCAGGTTTCAAAACTGGGGAAGAAGATACAGCTATCGCCATTGGACTTCGTAAAGATGACAATCGTATTAGCCAAATCAATGCCAGCATCGAAACCATTTCAAAAGATGACCAAGTTGCCTTGATGGATCGTATGATCAAGGAACAACCTGCCGAATCTACAACAACTGAAGAGACTAGCAGTAGTTTCTTCAGCCAAGTCGCTAAAATTCTTTCTGAAAACTGGCAACAACTCTTGCGTGGTGCGGGTGTCACCCTTTTAATCTCTATCGTCGGAACTATCACAGGTCTCATTATTGGACTTGCCATTGGTGTTTTCCGTACTGCTCCTCTCTCTGAAAATAAAGCCATTTATAGCCTACAAAAACTAGTCGGCTGGATCCTCAATGTCTACATTGAAATTTTCCGTGGTACGCCAATGATCGTTCAATCGATGGTTATCTACTATGGAACTGCCCAAGCTTTCGGTATCAACCTTGATCGCACACTGGCTGCTATCTTCATCGTTTCGATTAACACTGGTGCCTACATGACTGAAATCGTCCGTGGTGGTATCCTAGCAGTTGACAAGGGACAATTTGAAGCTGCTACTGCTCTTGGTATGACCCATAACCAAACCATGCGTAAGATTGTCCTGCCTCAGGTTGTCCGTAACATCCTACCTGCAACTGGTAATGAATTTGTCATCAATATCAAAGATACATCTGTATTGAACGTTATCTCTGTTGTCGAACTTTATTTCTCAGGAAATACCGTGGCAACTCAAACCTATCAATACTTCCAGACATTTACAATCATCGCCGTGATTTACTTTGTCCTCACCTTCACCGTAACACGTATCCTACGCTTCATCGAACGCAGAATGGACATGGATACCTATACTACAGGTGCTAACCAAATACAAACGGAGGATTTTAAATAATGACACAAGCAATCCTTGAAATTAAACACCTCAAAAAATCCTATGGCCAAAACGAAGTGCTAAAAGACATTTCACTCACTGTCCACAAGGGAGAGGTAATCTCTATCATCGGAAGCTCTGGAAGCGGGAAATCGACCTTCCTACGCTCCATCAACCTACTTGAAACACCAACTGATGGACAAATCCTTTATCATGGACAAAATGTCCTCGAAAAAGGCTATGACCTCACGCAATACCGTGAAAAGTTGGGGATGGTGTTCCAATCCTTTAACCTCTTTGAAAATCTCAACGTGCTTGAAAACACAATTGTCGCTCAGACAACTGTCCTTAAACGCGAACGCACAGAAGCTGAAAAGACTGCCAAAGAAAACCTAGAAAAAGTCGGCATGGGAGAACGCTACTGGCAAGCGAAGCCAAGACAACTCTCAGGGGGTCAAAAACAACGTGTGGCCATCGCTCGTGCCCTCTCCATGAATCCGGACGCTATTCTCTTTGATGAACCAACATCAGCTCTCGATCCAGAAATGGTTGGAGAAGTCCTCAAAATCATGCAAGATCTGGCTCAGGAAGGCTTGACCATGATTGTCGTAACCCACGAAATGGAATTCGCCCGTGATGTCTCTCACCGTGTTATCTTTATGGATAAGGGTGTGATTGCTGAAGAAGGCAAACCAGAAGATCTCTTCACCAATCCTAAAGAAGACCGTACAAAAGAATTCCTTCAACGCTATCTCAAATAAAAAGAAAAGGCTGCCTCAACCGTGCAGTCTTTTTGCTGTCCTCAAAATGAAAAGGCAGATTCTCTATCTCTACTACTTGAGGGTCAAGAATCCGCCGTTATCCAAAGATTAATCTTCAAATTTTTCATGATTTTTTTCATAGAAATCAATTAGGCCTAGGGCTGTTTCAAATGAAATATTTTTTACTTTTGCACGACCCTGCGCCAGAGCAATGATAGACATTTCACGCGCATTCGTTTCCTTAGAGATACGGTAGCCTGTGATTTTCTTATCACGAACCCAGCCAACAACTGATTCTACTTTTTCAAAGTTTGACTTAGCCATGTTTTTCTCCTATTTTCTTCTTTACAATACTTAATTGTATACGTTTTTACTACTTTTGTCAATAAAAAAACATATATTCAATAAAATAAATGACCCAGAATCTTCTTACTTCCTTTTTAAAGCCGATAATATATAGTTTTCCGCTTACTATAACCCATCAGTATGCTCCTAAAAAACAATTGCATTATTAAACTTTAAATTTGTAAAAATATTCACGTATGCTGAATACCAGTTTCTTAATAGGATAGACAGGATTTACTATTTCATTCTATCTATTCCTTTTAAATCAACAAGCCCACTAAAGATAGTCTTTCACTCCTCACTATCTCTAAATCATTCCGTTTTCTTTCTCCTTCTTTGGTTCCTTTCCTGTCCTTATCTATATCTTATCCATTTCACAACCGGTACTACTTACTTTGTACAATCTTGCATCTTCTGATTACATACCCACTTTCCAGCTAGTCATTTAAAATCAGTATCACTAGCTATTGCATGTCTAGCACTATTGTCTATCTCACGAGTTTTTCGACCAACTCACCTAGCAGTCATCTCACAAACATTGATTATTTTTTTTGATTCCTATTATATTTAGAGAAATCTCAAATTAGGGATATATACAATTGGGGATTTCAAAAAATTTCCTTATATATAGTAAGTAATTCTGCCGCCTTAATATAAACAGAATCGAAAATAATAGGTGTTATAGTGAGTTGTAGTAGAAATAGCACGATAAGCTTCCTAAAACCATAGGAATCGCCCCCTTTCTTCACTATCATTATAACACCTATACATTAGTTGTGCAAATAATATGATATTTTTTTATTAGTCCTCAGACAAGCATATTATAGAGCGTTTCATTCCCATTTAAGTTAATATAAGCTGGATCAAAACCTTCCATTCGACGAATTAAGCCTGCATAATCATGCTTATCTGCCAAAGCGATCCCAATCAATACTGGACCTGTTCCCTTACTAGCTCGCTTGATATACTCAAAACGGGTGATATCATCATTTGGCCCCAAGATATCATTTACAAACTCACGCAAAGCTCCTGGACGCTGTGGGAAATTGACCACAAAGTAATGTTTGATCCCATCATAAATCAAGGCACGCTCTTCCATTTCTGGCATACGGTTGATATCATTATTCCCTCCAGAAATGATACAACAAATGGTTTTCCCCTTGATATATTCAGCTAAAACCTCTAAAGAGGCGATACTAGCTGCTCCAGCAGGTTCTGCAACAATCCCTTGCTTAGAGTAGAGGTCAATCAAAGTTTCAGAAATCAATCCCTCATCGACACCTACCAAAGTTTGAACATGTTGACGCGTTGCTTCATAGGTCAACTGTCCTACCTTTTGCACAGCAATCCCATCCGCAAATTTGTCAATTTCTTTGAGTTTAACAGGTCCACCAGCTTCAAAAGCAGCTTTCATGGAACGCGCTCCATTAGCCTCTACCCCAATGACTTCAATTTCTGGACTTGTTTCCTTGATATAGGTAGAAATCCCGGCAATGAGACCGCCACCACCAACAGGGACCAAGACAGCATCAAAGTCAATCGATTCTTTTCGAGCTTCTTCTAAAATCTCATAAGCAACTGTTCCTTGACCCGCTTGGACATGAGTATCATCAAAGGGAGCAATAAAGGTACGATTTTCAGAGACTGTAAATTCTTGAGCTGCTTTGGCTGAGGCATCAAAGGTATCTCCAACTAGTTTAATGGTTACAAAATCCCCACCAAAAAAGCGAACCTGACCAATCTTTTGTTGCGGAGTGGTAATGGGCATAAAAATAGTAGCAGGAATTTTCATCTCATTACAAGTATAGGCAACTCCCTGCGCATGATTTCCCGCAGAAGCACAGACTACCCCACGCTCACGTTCTTCCTTGCTGAGCTGAGAAATAGCATAATAGGCACCACGAATTTTAAAGGAACGAACACGCTGGGCATTTTCTTTTTTCAAATAAATCTTAGCACCATACTTCTCCGATAAATAATGGTCGTAATCCAGTGGGGTATTCACAACCACACCATTCAAGACCTTATGAGCCTTGATAATATCTTTTGAACTTAACATATAAAACCTGTTTTTTTAGTTATTCATCTCCAAAAACTTCAGCAACACTTTCATGATATTTATGAGCCATACGAATTGAAAACTCTTTAGGAAGTTCATAACGATTTGTGGAAATCCAATCATATAACCATTCTGCCAAACTTTCTTCACTATCATTACGATGGAAGATAAAATAGTTTAAAACTTCTTTATATTCTACATCATTCAAATCCAGCGTGTCTACAAATTGACTACGAGAAACAAAATTAGAATCTAATTTTCTTAGTTGATCTGTCAATTCTCCCAATTGTAAATCCAACTGAAAAAATAATTTTTGCAGTTGCCTATCAGTTTCATCACATCCTGTCTTGATAGAAAACAAATTGGTAATATTCATATGATTTCAACCCCTAAATAAGTATATCTAATATCCCACGAATAGCTGAAGCTACTATTTTAAGCAAAATTCTTTGCTTTCTAATTAGTTATAGATTTTGAATGCATCATCGTCGTTTTTACCAACGAAAGGCATTGCTTTACGCAATTCTGCACCAACTTTTTCAATTTCAAGGTTAGCTGCTTGTTCACGGTAAGCAGTCAATTTTGGACGTCCAGCTTTATAGTCATTTACAAAGTCATTTGCAAATTTACCATTTTGGATGTCTGCCAAGACAGCTTTCATATTTTCTTTAACTTGCTCAGTAATCACACATGGACCTGATACATAGTCACCGTATTCAGCAGTGTTTGAAATAGATTGACGCATTTTCTTGAATCCACCTTCATAGATCAAGTCAACGATCAATTTCATTTCGTGAAGAACTTCAAAGTAAGCCAATTCTGGAGCGTAACCTGCTTCTGTCAAGACTTCGAAACCTGCTTCGATAAGGGCAGTCAAACCACCACAAAGTACAGCTTGTTCACCAAACAAATCTTCTTCAGTTTCTTCTTTGTATGTTGTTTCAAGAAGACCTACACGAGCTGCTCCAACACCTTTACACCAGTCCATAGCAATGTTTTTCGCATTTCCTGTTGCATCTTGGTATACTGCGTAAAGAGCTGGTACACCAAATCCTTCTTCGTAAGTACGGCGTACCAAGTGCCCTGGTCCTTTAGGAGCACACATAAAGACATCTACATCCGCAGGAACTTTGATAAATTCGAAGTGAATGTTGAAACCATGAGCAAATCCAACTGCATTCCCAGCTTCCAAGTTTGGAGCGATTTCCGCTTCGTACAATTCTTGTTGGATTTCGTCTGGTGCCAAAATCATGATAACATCAGCCAATTTAGTTGCTTCTGCTACTGTGTAAGTGTCAAATCCATCTTCTTTTGCTTTGTCAAAAGATTTACCTGGACGTACACCGATGATGACATCGCGACCTGAGTCACGCAAGTTTTGAGCATGCGCATGTCCTTGTGAACCATAACCGATAACGGCGATTTTTTTACCGTCAAGTGCTGCTACTTTAACATCTTTTTCGTATTCCATTTGAACTGCCATAGTTTTTCTCTCTTTTCTATCATTTATTGCCTTTTAGGCTGGTTTAACAAATTTAAGTTGGATTTTTAGTCACGGGTAAATCCAGTTGCACCCGTTCGAGCAATATTGCGAATACCGTACGGTCGAATGACTCGTAATAGAGCTTCACTCTTTTCAGCATTTCCTGTCATCTGAATGGTAATCGAGCTTGGCGCTACGTCTACCACTGTTGCACGGAAAGGTTGAATAATCGCTAGAATCTCAGCTCGCTTCTCAGCTGGCGCTGACATCTTAACCAAAATCACCTCGCGCTCCAAATGAGGCTTGTCTGTAATATCACGAATGCGAATCACATCAATCTGACGATTGAGTTGCTTGATAATTTGCTCCACTTCATCATGAGAAGCAACATCAATAATAATGGTGATACGCGATACATTCGGATCTTCTGTTGCTCCAACAGAGATGCTTTCAATATTAACCTGACGACGAGATAAGACACCTGTAAAGCGATTGAGGACTCCTGAACGATTTTGTAGTTTTGCTGTTAACATTCTACGCATGGAACTTCACCCCCAACATCTCATGATTACTCTTACCAGCCGGTACCATTGGTAACACCTGTTCCTTACGAGAAATATCTACCTCAATTAGCATAGGAACATGCTCAGTGATGACTTCAAGGTCTTGAGCCAAGGTCTCAGGATTGTCAAACTTATAGTTTTTAATACCATAAGCCTGCGCCATCAATTGGAAATCAGGAAGGGTATCAAAGACCGACTCTGATGTTCTTCCTTCATAGAAGGATTCCTGCCACTGGCGAACCATTCCAAGTGAATGATTGTTCAGCATAACCACCTTGATTGGCACTTTGTAAATATTCAAAATAGCCAACTCCTGGTTGGTCATTTGGAAACCACCATCCCCAACAAACAAGACTACTTCCTTATCTGGGTTAGCAATTTTAGCCCCGATTGCTGCTGGAATTCCGAATCCCATGGTTCCTAAACCACCTGAAGTCACTAACTGACGTTCATTTTGGTAGGGATAATACTGGGCTGTCCACATTTGGTGTTGACCAACATCTGTTACCACAATGGCATCTCCATTCGTCAATTCACCAATGCGTTCAATAACTGCTTGCGGTTGAACCACACGCTCTTTCTTATCATAAGAACGAACACGGTTCTTGTCTTTAGTAACTTTCTCAATCCATTTCTCAGTATTGTTATGAACTGTCGGTTCTGCTAGCAACATTTGCAAGGCTTTCTTAGCATCTCCAACTACAGGAATATCTGCACTGATAATCTTGCCAATCTCGGCTGGGTCAATATCAATATGGGCAACCTTAGAATTCTTAGCAAAAGTCTTTGGATTTCCTGTCAAACGGTCATCAAAACGAGAGCCAATACTAATCATAAAGTCCGTCTCTGTCATGGCAATATTCGCTGCGAAAGAACCGTGCATCCCCCCCATTCCAAGGAAGAGTGGGTGAGTCGTTGCAATTGTTCCTTGACCTAAGAGAGTTGTTACGACTGGAATTTGATAGCGTTCTGCAAATTCATTTAATTCTGCCGCAGCCTCAGCATAACTAATTCCACCACCAGCTAACAAGACTGGCTTTTTAGCCTTGGACAATTGCTTCAAGATTTTCTTGATTTGCATATCATTTGGTTCAAGAGTCGGCTGATAGCTTGGTAGGTTCACTTCTGGTGAATAAATGAAGTCTGTTTCTAAAGCAGATACGTCTTTAGGTAGGTCAATGACGACTGGCCCTGGACGGCCTGTAGTCGCGATATGGACAGCTTCCGTGATGATACGCGGAATATCAGCTGTCTCACGAACTTGGTAATTGTACTTAGTGATTGGCATGGTAATTCCCACGATGTCTGCCTCCTGAAAGGCATCCTTCCCAATCCCTGCTCGCCCTACCTGACCTGTAAAGACCAAAAGGGGAACACTATCGCTCATGGCATCCGCAATCCCTGTAATGGCATTTGTTGCTCCCGGTCCGCTAGTAACGACGGCAACACCCAACTTTCCAGTTGATTTAGCATAACCTTCAGCTTCATGCAGACAACCTTGCTCATGGCGTCCTAGAATGTGGTGAATACCTTTAAAATTATATATCGCATCATAAAAAGGCAAGACTGCACCACCAGGATAACCAAAGATGGTATCAATTCCTAAATCACGAAGTGTTTCCAAAACTAGGTCCGAACCCGTCTTAGGAGATTCTAAACTGATTTTCTCCATTGTTTCCCTTTCTTTCCTCTTAAAAATAACTTGTTACTATCATACCATTTTTTAAAAAATTTTCAAGAGAAAAGAAGAAATTTTCTGAATTTTCTATTTTAACGTTTATTTATGAATGTTATTTTTGTTTTTATTAAAAAGATACCGTTTTCATTTACTAAAAAAGAAAAAAGAACTGATTTCTCAGTCCTTCATTAATCGGCTCTTATTCCACACTAAATAGATAGGGGTAAACAGGTTGTTGACCTTGGTGGATTTCAACTTCAAGATCCTCAAATTCTTCTGCGATTTCTTGAGCGATTTCATTGGCAAGTTCTTCGCTTCCGTCTTCACCGACATAGAAGGTTACGATTTCACTGTCTTCATCCAACATATGTTTCAAAGTTTCTGCCAAGGTTTGGTGCATGTCAGGGTTTGACACGAGGATTTTCCCATCCACCATACCTAGATTATCGTTTTCATGGATTTCTAAACCATCGATCGTTGTATCACGCACGGCTGTTGTGACGCTTCCGCTAACGACATCGCTAAGAGCAGCTGTCATACGCTCTTGGTTTTCTTCAATGGACTTGCTTGAATCAAAGGCAAGAAGACTTGTCAAACCTTGAGGAAGAGTGCGAGCCTCTACCACTACTGCTGGTTGCTCCAAAACTTCTGCCGCAGATTGAGCTGCCATGAAGATATTCTTGTTATTTGGCAGGAAGATGATGTTACGGGCATTGACCTGTTCAACAGCCTTGATAAAGTCTTCTGTTGAAGGGTTCATGGTTTGACCGCCTTCGATAACATAATCCACACCTTGAGAACGGAAGATATCTGCTAGACCTTTACCAGCCACCACAGCAATCAAAGCATACTCTTTTTCTTCAGCTGGCTTGCTAACTTGGGCAGTTTCTTTCTCAATCTGTGCTTCGTGTTGGTTACGCATATTGTCAACTTTTACCTTGACCAAGCTACCATATTTTAGACCTTCTTGCATGACAAGTCCTGGATCTTCTGTATGGACATGGACTTTGACGATTTCATCATCATTGACAACGAGGAGAGAATCTCCAAGTTCATTCAAGTAGTTACGGAATTCATCGTAGTCAAAATCTTTGGCATAGGTTGGACCTTGCTTAAGAGCTACCATGATTTCAGTACAGTAACCAAAGTTGATATCCTCAGTCGCCACATGACCAGCCACAGACTTGTGGTGCTCTGCATTGATCATTTCACTCATATTGGCAGGAGTCGCTACAAAGTCCTCAGATGCAATATATTCACCAGTAAGGGCAGAAAGGAAACCTTCGTAGATAAAGACCAATCCTTGACCACCTGAGTCCACAACGCCAACTTCCTTCAATACTGGAAGCATGTCTGGCGTTTTAGTTAGAGCTGTTTTAGCACCTTCCAAGGCTGCGCGCATGACTTCAACAGCATCATCTGTTTGCTCAGCTTTTTTCTTAGCACCGATAGCAGCCCCACGAGAAACTGTCAAAATCGTTCCTTCAACTGGTTTCATCACTGCCTTATAGGCAACTTCAACACCTGATTGGAAGGCAAGGGCCAAGTCTTGACCTGTTAACTCGTCTTTATCCTTGATGGCTTGTGAAAATCCACGGAAAAGCTGAGACATAATAACTCCTGAGTTCCCACGCGCACCCATCAAAAGCCCTTTAGCAAGAATGCTCGCTACCTCTCCAACTGTAGAAGCTGGCTTGTCTGCAACTTCTTTAGCTCCATTTTCGATGGTCATCCCCATGTTTGTTCCAGTATCTCCATCTGGAACAGGGAAGACGTTTAATGAATTGACATATTCAGCTTGCTTATTCAAGCGAGTTGATGCAGCCTGCACCATTTCTTGAAATAAGCTAGTAGTAATTTTTGACACGGTTATTCTCCTACAACTTTGATATTTTGAATGTAGACATTTACAGTCTGAGCAGTAATTCCAAGCTGGTTTTCCAAGCTAAAGGCAACACGCTCTTGAATGTTTTTTGACACTTCACTAATCTTTGTTCCGTAGCTTAACACGGTATACACATCAACTGCAATGCTTCCATCTTCGGCTGCCTTTACGACGACACCTTTGGAATAATTTTCCTTACCTAGAAGGGCTTGGAAATTATCTTTGAGGGCATTTTTACTAGCCATACCGACCACACCAAAAATTTCAGTTGCTGCTCCACCTACGACGGTTGCAATCACTTCATCTGTTAGTTCGATTTGACCATCTTTTGTATTAATTTTTACAGTCATCCTTTTTACCTCAACTAGTTGATACTCTATTTTATCATATTTCAGCCCAAGTGTAAAAGCAGAATACTGTATCAGCGGATATTTACTCTGCTTTTAAAATGATTTTTTCACTATGTCAAAAGAAAAAGACCCTGAGGTCTCCTTGCTTTTATTATTAAACGCGTTCAACTTTACCTGATTTCAAAGCGCGAGCTGAAGCCCAAACTTTTTTAGGTTTACCATCGATAAGAACAGTAACTTTTTGAAGGTTTGGTTTTACGGCACGTTTTGTTTGGTTCATCGCGTGTGAACGGTTGTTTCCTGATACAGTCTTACGACCTGTAAAGTAACATACTTTAGCCATTGTGTTTTCCTCCTATTAAATCTAATATAGCGGATGTGCTAGCACTACATACCGTACTATGTTATCACACTTTCTTCATTTTTGCAAGGGAATTGGAAGATTTTTTTATTTATTGTGATTCGAATGTGATATTGAAAGTTCTATAATGA